>JAIRLU010000151.1 GCA_031259215.1 Treponema sp.
CAGTTAACCCAAACCACCTTAAGCGGAGCCATACCGGTGAAGCGGGAGCAGACCAAGGATGGGACCTTCTGGGTCCTCATCTCCTATAGTAAGGCCGATGCAGCCCGGGCTGCGGCTGATATTATTGAGAATGAAGCATCCCGGTATGCGGAGTTTAAGGCCATGGAAGCCCTCAAGTTAATGGATCAGCAATTAGAGCGGATTGACACGAAACCTGAGGTGGTAAACCAGTAAACAGGGCTATGACGGGTATGGGGGAGGGATCCTCCATACCGTTGAAGGATATGCTTATGCCATGGTATGTCGTGTTAGTCTGTTCGGTCTTGTTGGGTTCATGTGCGGGATCTCCGGATTCCCCGGTTTCGCCCTATAGAGATCAGGATTTTTGGAATCTCGTACCGGTGAATGGAGCAAAAAGTGAATTGATCTTTATCGGTGTGGCGGGGGTACGGATGAACCACCAGGAGGCGATTGATTTAGCCTTGGAAGATGCTGCCCGGCGAGTGGCCTTTTTCCAGCGGGTAGCAGGGGAAGTGGTACACCGGGTAGAGATCGGAAGCGGATTTTTGGATTACCGATCCGAACATGAAACGGCCTTACAGTACGATGAGGAAGGGTATAGAAAGTATCGGGAGGCCTTGGAGTTTGATCCTGAACAGGACGTCCGGATCGAACACCAGGCGGTTTTTGTGCGTACTCGGTATCGGGCTTCCCGGAGTCTCGCGATTAAGCATCGGTATGGGGTTACCAACGAACGACCTCAGTGGGTGGATAATCCGCCGGCCCAGATTTCGGGGTTTTGGGTAGGGGTAGGGTTTGCGGGGCCTCGGTTGTACCACAAGGACACGGTGATAGCCTCCTATGAGAATGCGGTTTTCTCGATAATCGCCTCCATAGGAAACCGGGTAACCTCTAAGGTGGAAAGTGTCCAAGGGTCTGGGGGTATTTTTTCGTCGTTTTCAGTAGTAAACCGTAACGAAGTAGCGGCTTCCGGTACTTTAGGGGGATTTTATGTACTGGAAACCTGGACAGATCCTGTCACTAAGGCGGTATGGACGTTAGCCATTGCTGAAGGCCAATAGAGTTGTTCAAAAAGTGAAGTTTTTGAACAACTTCCGATAAAAAACAGCAAAATGCGGAGTATTTTGCAAGACTTGTTCGATAACCAACCAGGTTATCGAACAAGTCCAATGAACCGGTTCTTTGTCAAAGGGTCCTTGGACGGATTGGGACTTGATGTGGTTTCCACTGCTAAGGATGACCTGGGATACAAAATAGCCTATACCTGGAGATTTTAAGCAGGTTACAAATGGGCAGGGAAAACCCGTAAAAGCACAATCCTACTGTACCTAACCACTGGCTCTTGTGGAGAAAAACCTGCAGTCGGGCCCTGGCCCTGGATGCGGGTTTTCTCCGCCCCATTTTGTCCGCTACAGCCCCGCAAGCGGATCTTTCGCTACCCCCTCTGCGGGGACTTGCAGCCCCCGGATGTGCGGGTGTTAGGGGTGTCGCCGGCACACTATACCGTTAGCCCCTATGCGGCTTGTAGCGGCAAAAGCGCGTAACGACATTAACGATAAAAAAGTTGACAAGTAGAGAATTCCTGGGGATATTGAAATATAATGGCCTTGTTCGAGAACCCGGTTGGTTCTCGAACAAGTCTCCAAAAAACGTGGATTTCTTAATAAAATCCACGTTTTTGATCGTTTTTTAAGTGGAAGTTGTTCGGAAACTGAGGTTTCCGAACAACTCTAATAAAAATTCTTTCGTGCTGTCTGTTTTTTGTTAGGGGCGTTACGACGCACTGGATGTCAACTAACTTCCTGCAGATTGTAATCCCCAGCAATATGAAGAGCAAGGCCTATAACGAATTAAACAAGGTGGTACAGCAAAGATACTCAGGAAATATGGCTGTAAGAAATATTTCCATAGGTGGTTCCTTTTCCAGGTGGAACATACCATGGTTTCTCTTCGGTTTGTGTTCCCCTATATGGCTTGATGTGCAAAAGATAACCGCCGAGGCTCACTTTGCCTGAGTAAAATGGATTTTTCCTGTGGCACTGGTGGTCACCGGGGCTAAGCGTCACGCGGGTTCATTCCCCATATCAAGAGCCGGGGACAGAAAAGCAGAGAAAAGCAGAACGGTCCTTCCACGCCCCCTCTGTTCATTGCTATGCCTTTAGCCTGTACCCTTATTGCCACAGGTTCTCCTGGTTGGTACAATTAAAAGGTATGGAAATAAATCAGGAATTTATTGAGGGTTTACAGATCAATGAGGTAAACCTCATGAAACGGATAGCAGAAACCCTCCAGATCAATCTGGGGCAGGTTTCCACAGTGGTAAGTCTTTTAGATGAGGGGAATACCGTACCCTTCATTGCCCGATATCGTAAGGAAAAAACCGGTAGCCTGGATGAGGTTCATATCCGGGATGTGGAGCATCGGTTTTCCAGTGGAAAAAATCTGGAAAGCCGGAGGCTTGAGATTATCCGAGGGATATTTGACCAGGGGAAACTCACCGAGCCCTTGTACGACAACATCAGTAAGGCCGCGACCCTGACGGAATTAGAGGATATCTACGCCCCTTATAAGAGAAAGAAGAAAACCCGGGGTATGCTGGCCTGCGAAAAGGGGCTTGAACCTTTGGCTGAGGCTATGCTGGAACTGGAGACCCCGTCGCTGTTGCTCAAGGCTGCGGCATATATCACTGAAAACCCCGAACACCCTGAGTTATCCGTGGCCTCCGTGGAGGATGCCTTACAAGGGGCGATGGATATTATTGCCGAAAGGATTTCTCAGGATCCGGAAAACCGGAAAGCCGTCAAATCCTTCTATCTCATGGACGGGCGTATCATCGTCAAAGGGGTTGGAGACGAAGAAGCCAAGAAGACATCCACCTACCAAATGTACTGGGATTATACCGAAGAGCTTGCACAGATCAAGCCCCATCGGATCTTGGCGATAAACCGGGGGGAACGGGAAAAGGTTCTGGAGACTACGCTTGATGTGGATGAATATGCGGCGGTGGAACTGCTTCAAAAAAAATATACCCTCCATAATGAGTACCATAAAACCGCTATCGAAGACGGGCTTAAACGGCTCTTATCCCCTGCGGTAATCCGGGAAATCCGGGGGGATCAGGGGGATGCTGCGGATGATCATGGTATTTCTGTATTCAGCCAAAACCTCAAGAACCTGCTCATGCAGCAGCCTATTAAGGGAACCCGAGTCTTGGGGATTGATCCTGGGATTCGGACCGGAACCAAATGCGCGTTCTTGGACGATACCGGGAAATACCTGCATAATTTCGTTATCTATAATCACAAGGTTGCAGAGGCAAAGCAACTCATCTTGGATGGCGTCAAGCAGTACGACATCCAGCTTATTGCGGTGGGGAACGGCACCGGTTCACGGGAAGCCCAGGAGATCGTGGCTCAGGTTATCGCGGAGAACAACTTGGAAGTTTTCTACACCGTGGTAGATGAAGATGGAGCCTCGGTGTATTCTGCCAGTGACATTGCCCGGGAGGAATTTCCTGATCTGGACCTCACCATCCGGGGGGCGATTTCCATAGGCCGCCGGTTGCAGGATCCTCTGGCAGAACTGGTCAAGATCGATCCGAAATCCATCGGCGTAGGGCTCTATCAGCATGACGTGAATCAGAAGAAACTCTCTGAAACCTTGGACGAGGTGGTCTCTTCGGTGGTGAATAACGTGGGGGTGAACCTCAACACTGCCAGCGCTTCTTTGCTCCGCTATGTGTCGGGGATTAATAGTTCTTTAGCTAAAAAAATCGTGAAGTACCGGGAAGAACAGGGAAAGATCGCTTCCCGTAAGGAGTTAACTGCGGTTCCTGGTATGGGCCCTAAGAGTTTTGAACAGTGTGCGGGGTTTCTCAAGATTCCCGAAAGTGCAGAGCCTCTGGACAATACCTGGGTTCACCCGGAGAATTATGAGATCGCCCGGACCATCCAACATACCATAACCACCACGGGAAACCTGCATTCTGAAACTGCCCATGCCCTCAAGGACAAACACGGGGTAGGGGACACCACCATCCAGGATATTATAGAGGAGTTAAAGAAGCCCAATCGGGATCCCCGGGAAGGTTACCCCAAACCGATTATGCAGAAGGGCGTGCTGAGTTTTGAGGATCTCTATGAGGGGATGATGATCACCGGCAAGATCAAGAACGTGGTTGACTTTGGGGCCTTTGTGGACCTGGGGATCAAGGAGACCGCGTTGGTCCACATTTCCGAGTTGAGCGACCATTTTGTGAAGGATCCTATGAGTGCAGTAAAGGTGGGGGAGGTGTTGGAATTCCGGATTATCAGCCTGGATCAGGACCGCCGGCGGATCGGTCTTTCCCGGAAGCGGCAGCGTACTGCAGCTCCTTCGGTTTTAGGTTCCTCTGCTGGGAATACAGCAGAAGGATCCCCTGAGGGGCACTCGGTTTCAGGGCAAACTTCAGCAGGTAAAAAAGGGCTGGTGGTGGTGAAAAAAACAGCCGGTTCAGGAGGAACCAGGGCTGAGGCAAAATCCAGTGGTTTTAAGGGTGAGCCTCAAAAGACCGCTTCGCAAGGTTCTCGGAGCCGGTATACCCAAGCCAAGGGAGCTTTCCCAGGTACTCATGATGATGACGGGACCATGTATAATCCCTTTGCAGAAGCATTTAAAAAGATGCGGGAAAAGAAGGCTACTACCTAAGAAACCAGACTTTCCCTATACCCTCAGATTTCCCCTGGCTTGGAGTGGTTCAGCGTAATGGAACGCCAACCTTTCCAGGCGTAGGGGTATCCCCAGAGCCCGGAGTTCAGGATTAGGATCAGTAGAGTTGTTCAGAAACCTCAGTTTCTGAACAACTTCCGCTTAAAAAACAGTAAAATGCGGAGCATTTTGCAAGACTTGTTCGATAACCAACCGGGTTATTGAACAAGTCCAGTATCTGGAGCTATACCGGGGAGGAGGTATAGATTTTGGGTAATTTTTGTTTTCGGATCCCCCGAATAAACCCGTTAATCGCAAAAGCCAAGGAGAGGATCTGCTGCACACATAAAATCACGTTACCCTGACGGTACATTAACAGGGCCATACAAATCAGCATCTCTGCAAATAACAGCCACCCCAAGGGATTTCTTTTAGCCAGTAGATAGGTACCTAACAGGAATCCAAAGGTAACACCGATTTCCAGAATCTGAGAAAGGGTCGTAATACCTTTAAAATAATACACGCTGTAGGCTATACCGAAAATGAGCATCCCGTAGGTTACCCCTTTAATACACCTATCAAGGCATCGGGGCATTTGATCGAGCCTCTTCCAGGTCATGACTAAGCCCAGTACCAATGCTGGAGCACCTCCTGCTTCAATGGCTGAAGCAATCCAATTCTGTTTACTGGCTAACAGGATGACCCAGGCAGGTAAACCAATTAGATATACCGACCAGCCCATAAGCCGCCATGTGCGGTCGTCTTTTAAGCCTTCAGCATGGGAAAGCAATATCTTTGCCAGGAGATAACCGGTACCTCCCCATACTTGAAGAAAAATATCCATAATTATTTTAGTGTATTATATGGAATCTTTTCTGAAAACCCTCGTGAGGGCTAAGCCAGGGCATCGGCGTTTAAAAGTATATCTCTTTATATAATAAGGATTTACCTCTTGACGGTATCTTGAGAAACGTATTTTCTTATATTACTTGTTCAGAAACTGAGGTTTCTGAACAACTCTATTATAAAGAATTAAAAAGGTAAACACCGATGCCCTGCCTTTGGGATGGTAGCCCCTGTCTTTGTAGGCTTTACCCTTTCTTATTCGTTATCTGGGTGTAAGGCTTTACCGCCATACGGGGGATGTCCCCTATCAAAGCCCCAGTTTTGGGATCCCGCTTTTCCGGCGATTCAGGGGTAAGCATGACCAGTTCCCCGGATTTATTACTGTTTCGTGACTCCTGCTCAATCACCAGAACCAGTCCCCGGGCAGAACAGCCGTACCGGCCATATCGGTTCTGATCCCCTTCCTGCATCCGGGACCGATACGGCACGGGAAACCTATCTGAGAGAATCCGTACTGGAAGCGTTTTTTCTTCCCCTTGAGGAACGTCCTGCCTTTTTTCGGCAGGTCCGGTAAGCAGAAAACTCAAGGTGGCCCGCTCCTTAGGAAGTCCTGCTGCAGTGGAAAGGGTATGCAAAGCCGAAGGAGCATCTTCCGTATTAAAGGTAAAATGGCACCACTTAGCCTTGCCTCCTGGACAAGGACAGGCCCTCTGATGAGGACAAGGCGCATAAGACCCCTGCCCTCGTTTAAGCAAAGCGCTCCGCAGCGCTGCGATCCATTCCCCAGACCAGGGTACCCCTGGTTCAAGGACCAGGATAGAACCGGAGGCCGTAACCAGGGAGGAAAGGAGTCGGCTGGTTTTATCCGCAGCCTGTTGCAAAGCCCTGGTATCAGCTTGGGGTATTCCCTCAAAGCGTTCATTGAACACATGAAGCGCCGAAACCAAGCGGGCTTTAGGGCCATATATGGGCGCTCCCAGGGGTGCATGGATGGTCTTGATCATCCAAGGAGAGGCTCCTGCTAAAGCGTGAAAAAGCCGCTTTCCTGCTTCAAGTACCGCAGCGCTTCGATCGAGACAGCGGAATTCGAGGGGAAGCGGCCGTAAATCAGGCCGGGCGATCCAAAGAGCCAAAACCAGGGTCAGCGGCCCGGATCCTAGGTCCGTAATAGCATCTCCCGCAGTGAAGTGTAGGGTTAAGCCCGGGAGGAGCCGGCAAAGACGATAGCAGTTCCAAGGGAGAAAATACCGGAGATAGGCTGAAAGCAAGCCCTTGGTACTTAAATAGGAATCAGTACGCTCACCTCGGCTGCTGGTGAGCAGCCGGGAAAGTTCCCCTACATCCCGGGGAAGGGTAACTCGAAAACGCCGGGGTAGAGGAAACACCTGATCGATCAAACGGGGGAGTTCCTCCAGGGTACGATGGACTTCAGGAGCCAAAGGTGCAAAAAGGTACATCAGGATTTTTTGTGTGTTTTAGGGGTACCGGTTTTGGGGCTTCTCCCTCGGACCAACACATAGAGGGCTATTAAGTCGGAACGGAGCGCCCCTATCTTGGCCCGAAGGTCCTGCTGCTCCCCGGATACTTCCCGAAAAAGCTGATTCCGGGCCCCTTCCAGGGTAAAATGCCGGTCATAGAGGAGGTATTTGAGCCTAAACAGAATGTGCAGATCCTGATTTGCATAGATCCGTCTTCCCTGTCGATCCTTATGGGGTTGTAGCAAGGGGACCTCCTTCTCCCAGTACCGTATGACATAGTTTTTCAGCCCTAAAAGCCGTGCCAGGTCACCCAAGGTATAGGAGATCACGGTTTACTCCTTTTCCTTCCGAGCTGCTTTCCCGGAATAACGCAACTCAATGGTGATGGGTATCTGGGAAAAGCCCAGATCCTGACGGATCTTATTACGGAGATAGGACACATAGGAAGCACTGACCGCCTGGGGACGGGACACAAAAAAGACGAATTTGACCGGCTTATCCGAAACTTGCAATGCGTATTTTATTTTGAATCGAGTCTGAGGGCCTATGGGAGGAGGATACTCCTCAAGCCACCCCTCAAGGGCCCGGTTCAACAAGCTGGTATCAATGTGCCGTATGAGCTGCCCATACAGCCTCACCGCAGTATCCAACAGCTTGTCTACTCCGGTTCCATCCTTGGCGCTCACCGGAATAATCGGCGCGTATTCCATCTTGGCAAAGAGAAACCGGATCCGATCCTGGACCGCCTGCACCTGATTCTTCACCTGGGGCAGGGTATCCCATTTATTGAGGACCATGATGATACCCCGGCCCTGATCATGGGCCAAGGCAGCAATCTTTTTGTCCTGATCCGAGAGCCCTTCCTGGGCATCGATCACGAGAAAGACCAGATCCGCCTGGTCAATGGCTTTGATGGCCCGGTTTACCGAATAATATTCGATATTTTCTGTAACCTTTGTTCTCCGCCGGATCCCCGGGGTATCCAGGATTTTGAAGGTCCGGTTTTTATAGTGGAATGCCCCTTCCACCACATCCCTGGTGGTACCTGGCATATCACTGACAATCGAAGATCGGGAAGCCGTGAGCCGATTGGAAAGGGTGGATTTCCCGGTATTGGGCTTCCCCAGGAGGGCGATACCTATCGTTTCTTGCAGGTGCGTCACACCCGCTTCTTGCTCCCGGACTTGGGAAAAATCAAGTCCCCTCAGGATCCCCTCTTCCAGATCCGTCACATGATCCCCGTGTTCTGCGGAGATCATAAAGAGCCGATCAAAGCCGTAGGAGAGGCAGTTCCAGGCATCCTGCTCTCGGCGGCCTCCTTCGGTCTTATTGACTGCCACCAACAGCCGGTTCTGAAAGGGCCGAAGGAATTGGATAAATTCCTCATCTTCACGGGTTATCTCCCCGGCTTCTAATATAAGGATGATCCGATCCGCTTGTTTCAGGGTCTCCAACGTTCGCTCTTGCACGAGTACATCCAGGATTCTTAGGGACTCATCTGCTGCTTTTTCCAATTTAAACCCCCCGGTATCAATGAGCCTAAGGGGTTTTCCCTGGATAAACGTATCCATCCCCACCGGGTCCCGCGTAACTCCTGGAGTCGGATCCGTGATGGCCCGGCGGGTATGGACCAGGCGGTTGAATAGGGTGGACTTGCCCACATTGGGGCGCCCCACCAACACGACTACCGGAAGATTCCGGTAGTGCTTATCAGGATCGAATTTCATCGGTGCTGGGGAAATATTCGGCCATCCAAGCCTCCACAAGAAGGGTAACGTGGTGATAAGAGGTGCACTGGAGGACCTTTTCTGCTAAGATCTGGCAGCTTTCAAGGGTTACCCCCCGGATGATCCGTTTAACCTGGGGGATAGACTGAGCAGTCATACTAAACTCATCCAGTCCCAAGCCTAAAAGCAAGGCCGTTGCCGAGGGATCCCCGGCCAACTCACCACACATGGCTACGGTAATGCCCTTTTCATGAGCATGCCGGATGATTTTCTTGAGGTACCGGAGCACCGCCGGATGAGAAGGCTGGGCCAGATAATTGACCCGCTCGTTTCCCCGATCCACGGCCAGGGAATACTGGATGAGGTCGTTGGTACCGATGGAAAAGAAATCCGACCGTTCCGCGAGAATATCCGCGGTCATGGCCGCGGCAGGGACTTCAATCATGATCCCGACTTCCATATCATCACTATAGGCTTGGTTTTTCCTACGGCACTCAGCTTTGGCCTCTTCGAAGATACTCAGGGCCTGCTCTAACTCCTCGATCCCGGAAATCATAGGAAACATGATCTTTAAGTTTCCGTTGATACTGGAGCGCAATAAGGCCCGTAACTGGGTCTTAAAAAGCTCAGGCCGGGAAAGGGAAAACCTGATGGCCCGCCAACCCAGGAGCGGATTCTTTTCATCGGTAGCCTGGAAATTGGGAAGCAGCTTGTCTCCGCCGTTGTCTAGGGTTCTGATGGTTACCGGCCGGCCTTCCATAGCTTTGAGGACATGACTATAGGCCCGGTACTGCTCCTCTTCGGCAGTGGCCTGTTTGGGGGTGAGAAAGAGAAATTCCGAACGGTACAACCCGATGCCCTCTGCACCGTAACGGGAAACCTGATCCGCTTCTTCGGGAATTTCAATATTGGCCTTGAGGCAGACCCGATGCCCATCTTTCGTCTCCGCGGGCAGTTCCCGCAGTTCCAGAAATGCATCAAAGCGCTTACGGTATTGATCGATAGCCTTCTGGTACTGCCGCAAAACCGGGGTATCTGGATTAATGATCACCTCTCCGGAAGTACCGTTTACCACCAATGTATCACCTTCATCAATTTCTTTGGTGATAGAGGAAAGCCCCAACACAGCGGGAATATCAAAGGCCCGGGCAAGAATGGCTGTATGGGAAGTCCTTCCCCCGGCATCCATGACAATGGCCTTGACCCGTTTTTTGTTCATGGCTAACACATCTGAAGGCAGCAGATCATGACTCACCAGGATCACATCAGCATTCAGATCCGCGAGGGAAAATTTCTTAACGGAAAGGAGCTGATGCATCACCCGGCGAGATACATCGGAAATATCCGCAGCTCGTTCGCGGAACTGGGAATCTGGAGCAGCCATTAAGCGCTGAGACAATTCCCGGGAAATATCCCAGAACACCCATTCTATATTTTGCAGACTGTCCTTGAGGTGATCCTTAATCTGCTCCTGAAAGTCCGTATCTTCCAACATCATCAGATGAGACTGAAAGATAGCAGCCTGTTCCGTGCTCACTTCCCGTAAAGCCCGTTCATGAAGGGCTTTAACTTCTTCCGCGGCTTCATGATTAGCCGTAAGAAACCGCTTCCATTCGGATTCGACCTGATTTTTCCGTATGCTATATCGGGGAATCTCGGGAAAATCGTCCTCCAAATATAAGAACGCCTTTTCGATGACGATACCTGGAGACGCAGGAATACCGGTGAGTTTTTTCATTGCATCCATGATATCCTACAAAGGGGGTATATGGCAAGTACAAATCGTACTAACGCACCCTTTTTAAAGAGTCTCTCCTCTTTTCACAGTATCCATCCTACGCTGATTGAACAGAAAAAGCAAAGACTTTAGAGATACGCACTTACTCTATGGGCGATACAAGAGTCGAACTTGTGACCCCCAGCGTGTCATACTGGTGCTCTAACCAACTGAGCTAACCGCCCTTAATTCCCTGACATCCTCCTCCCATCTTAAATTCCACTGTCAGGTAATTACTCCTCTACAGTATCACCTGTGAAAATAATGTTCAAGCCTTTAGAAAAACAACTTCACACCCGTTCACGGATAACCACATTAACCTCAATCTTACCGCAAGGCCCCAACTCCATAGGAACAATCAGTGCCTCCACTTTGAGGTTGTTCGATACCTCCATGTTGTCACCGGTAAAAAGTGCGGGGGGCGTCAGGTCAAACTTAAAACCTAAATCATGGAGCTTGGTAACCGCTTGACCGGTTATCATATTAGCCAATTCCTGAATCGTTGCCTTGGCCATTTCATCCATAGTCGTGAACTTTTCACCGCCGTTCATAGCTCCTGCTACTGCCAAAGCCGTATCTCTCGTCATATCGAAGATAACCCGGCCTTCTACATCGCCTGCAAGACCCACTAAAGCCGCAACCCCCTGGATCGCCATGGTTGATGATTTAAGGTAAAGAGATCCACGAATAACCTCAATACCAAGAACTTCTGTAAGAATATTATAGGTCGCTTCAACAAAGGGGTTAATATATTCAACTCTCATACGACATACTCCTTGCCCAAATTAACTTTTACTATACAAAAATGCCGAGACAGGCTCTCTCCCTATAGATGCCCAATTATCCCCGGACAATACTTCATTTTTTCCCAAAATAATGACTCCTTTCTCTTTCATTTTCTCAGAACAATCTGCGATCAACTGCTCTTGACTGTCAACAGGAAAGAAAGAAATGATATCCCTCGCCAGGATAATATTTAAATCCGGCAAGAAATTATTATTCAAAACATCGTGGTATTCAAACACAATTGAATCCTTGATAGTTTGATTAAACGTATACCCATTACGCCCTTTAACCATGAAACTGCGGCAATATTCCGGCATCTTGTTCAGATCAAAGGTCATGTTAGGCGCATCTGCTATGGCCATAATATCATTATCATTGGCCCAAATTTTTATGTGTCCCTCAGGGTACCGCAATCTCAGTATACAAGCAAACGAAAAAGATTCATATCCTTTCCCGCACCCTAATTCCCATACCTGGATGTTATTTGAATTCATATCCGGTAGTACATCCTTTACTTGAGCCGCATAGGCGTCACTCCAAAACTCATCGGTATGGGGAGAATAAAAATCGCTCAGGTATTCATCTGCCTCTGCGACATTCTTAAGCTGCAACTCCACATCAGTACGGGTACTGCTCCATTCGGTAAACTGATTACGAAACCATTCCAGGTTAAGGGGACTTACATAGAACCGCTTCAATGCACCAAGGCTTTCTTTTATAAAACCGAGGGTCGTATCTGAGATAGCAGCCAATCGTTCCCGGGATTGCTCTGGACTAGGAACCGGAGGCACATAGTAAGTATCCCCTGCAACCTCTTGAATTGCGGTTCGGGGTTTCTGCTTCTCCTCTTCTTTCTGACTAAACATCCGCAGTACATCAAGAATAACATAGAGATATCCATCCTTTTCCACTACCCCGGTGATGAATTTGATGTTGACTTCTCCAAACATAGGGTGAGGAGGCTGAATGGTTTCGGAATTAATACCCACCACCTTGTCTATCTTGTCAACAATGGCTCCATACACCCGATCATCCAGATGCAGAATGAGCATGTTTTCCTGACCATCCGCCCGGCGTTCGCTCTTCATGTGAAAGAAGGTTCTGAGGTCAATAATAGGAATAATATCCCCTCGAAGGTTATACACCCCCTTCACAAAGGAGACCGCATTAGGCACATAGGTAAACTTATCCGCCTTGGCAATCTCCTTAACATTCATGATATCAACCCCATAATCTTTACCCGCCAGGGAAAAGGTTACCATCTTAAAATCAACTGTATCGACCCGTTCTTTCTGCTGTTGCAAATCGGCGTTTACCGTTGCTAAGTCTTTAATCACCGCCATAGTTTTCCTCGCTACCGTATTGATGCTTCACGGATTTGGCGTTGCTCCAATTCCTTACGAAGACCAAGCTCTAAAAGCTGACTCACGTCAATGATAAGAGAAACCGATCCATCTCCTAGGATTGACGCTCCTGCAATCCCTGGAGAATTAGTGTACTGATCCCGTAGCGGCTTAATCACTACGTCTTCCTCACCGATGAGGCTGTCTACCATGAAGCCCATCTTCTTTTCAGCACTCCCCACAATAACAATGAAGTTATACTCCTGCTGTTTCTCGGTCTTTATCCCAAAAAGCCGGTTAAGCCGGAGCAGGGACACCACATCATTACGGATGTTGAAAACCTCATAGTTATCAATCTTCCGAATTTCTTCTGCCTTGATCCGCAGGCTTTCAATAACCGACGTAATGGGGATAGAGTAGATTTCAGAACCAACCCGGACCAGAAGCCCCTGAATAATCGCCAAGGTAAGGGGCAGTTTAATGATGAATTTGGTCCCCTTTCCCCGTTCGGAGCTGACCGTAACCGTACCGTTGAGCTTTTCAATCTGCCGGCGGACCACGTCAAGGCCAACCCCCCGGCCTGAGATGGAGGTAATGCTCTTAGCCGTGGAGAATCCCGGCTCGAAGATCAGGTTAAATGCCTCTATATCGGTCAATACCTTATTCGGGTGAATGAGTCCCCGTTCAATGGCTTTGGCCTTGACTGCCTCTACATCAATACCCTTACCATCATCACCGATCTCAATGATGATCATGTTCCCCTCATTGGTCGCCTTGAGGAGTACCATGCCTTCTTCAGGTTTTCCCGCGGCTTTACGCTCTTCCTGGGATTCAATGCCGTGATCTACCGAATTGCGAACCGAGTGCATGATGGGATCCAAAAGGTCCTCGATAACCGATTTATCCAGTTCTGTTTCTTCCCCTTCGACCACCAAATTGACCTTCTTGTTAAGACTCTTGGAGAGGTCCCGGACTAAACGGGGGAACCGGCCGAAGATCTGACTAATCGGTACCATCCGGATCCGCATGACCCCTTCCTGGAGCTCCCCGGTGATACGTCCCAGATTCTGAGAGGTGGAACGGAATTTACCGACATTACTCTTCACCGAGGCTTCAAACCCATCAAAAAGGGAGAAGATATCCCCGTATTGCTCTCCTATCTCTTTCCGTATGTCCTTGATGGAACGGCCACCCTGAATACTTTCCAGATAACTAGGCAGGCTATCAAAGAGGCTTTTAATTTTATCCCGATAGGTGGCTTCTAAGGCATGGAGATCATTGACTAAGTCGCTAAACTGATTACTTATTTGGTTAAAGGTAGCTTTAGTGATAACGGTTTCAGAAACCAAATTAAGCAGGTCATCAATCCGTTTGGAGTCAACCCGCAGTATGGAACCTGCTTCTTTTCCGGCTTTTTTGGCATCTGCCGATTCTTTGGCGCTCCCGGCCTTGGTTCCGGCGCCATGCTCCTCTGTTTCTGCCTGAGTAGCCTTGGGAGCCGCCGCTGCGGGAGCAGTCTTTGAGGCTGTCTGAGCCGATTCCGGTTTTGACGGTGCCTCCGGAGCCGCTCCTATTATATCGGTTATGTTGACAATATTCGCCCCAAGACTCACATCAGGAATCATCACATGCCGCTTTAACTCATCAATACTCTTACGGCTGGATATATAATAATCTACTATCGGAAAGAAATTATCTTCATAGAGCTGCTCGAAATCTGGGGAGGTTTTCAGTATCGTACCATCCTCTTTGAGCGAGGCGTATATTTGGATGCCACCCACCGTATTCATCAGTCCGTTTTCGTCAAACTGCACGGAAATCCGATAAATCGGTATACCCTTTTCCCCGGATTCCTTGAGCTCCAGTAAATCGTACTCTGAAAGGCCTCCTACGGGCTTGACCTCTGCCACCGGCGGTGGTGAGACTGGAACCGCCACTGCTGCAGGAGCAGGCGCGGCCTTGGAGGCGCTTTTTTTATGACCAGACCTTTCGGGCAACAAAACGGAAAGACGTCCCTCTATCGCCGTGGTATCCTCGGTGTACACAGAACCATCCATACGTTGGGTAATCATTGCCTTGATGATATCTATGGCTGCCAAGAGGGTATCTACCACATCCTCATTTATGGTGACTGCATCGGATCGAATAGCATCCAATACATCTTCAACCAAATGGGTAAAATGGGACAGTTCCATCATTTCTACGGTAGCCGCTCCCCCTTTGAGGGTATGAGCTGCCCGGAAAATCTCGTCCACCGCATCTCGGTTTCCACCCTCATTTTCAAGAACCAGGATATTTTGTTCGAGGGTATCAACTTGCATTTGGGCTTCACTGAAAAAGTCTTTAAGCAATTCTTCGTTATTAGGATCCAGATAGTCACTCATATAGGATTAATTTTATACATAATTAAAATTACGTCAAGATGGTTTAGCCCATTTTACGGGAGAACTTGCTATTTTTTACCGTTTTATGTACATTTCTCCATCTTTATGGGCATGCTGGTCCCTACCGGCTACCGGCTGTTCATTCGGTTACAAATACCATATCCGTTTCAGGGATCCTCACCGAAGAAAGGGTAAGGAGGACCGGTTCATTCGGTTCTATATCCCCTTTAACCGCCACCTGGGTCTCTAAGCCAAGGGCAGGGATCATGACGAGGGAACGGTTGCCCCGCTTTTCCACCATCACCCCTTCCCAGGAAGACCCTTTTTTATCCGATAAATACACTGCAATCCAGTGGGCCCGGGAGGCTCGCTCAGCCTGTACCGTGGCAAGGGTCGCGGCTTCCCCTGCGCCAAGCCGGAGGAGGAGTTCCTCTTCTCCCAAAGGAGCCTCTTGCCGGAGAAAAGCCCGGATCTGCTGGTGGCCCAAGAGGTCCGTATACCGGCGCAGGGGACTGGTAACTTGGGTATAGACATCAAGCCCCAAGCCCCAGTGGATTCCCGGTTTAACCGAAAGGGTTCGCGGGCGCATACACCGGCGAAGCTGGTAGGAACCGGCCATACCATGAAGCGGGATATTGGGAAGCTCACCGGTTTCCTGACTTACATAGGGAAAGGGAAGCCGCCGGCGCAGGGCCCAGTGCGCGGCTCCTTCCCCGGCGAGGAGCATACATTCCCGGACCATATCCGCAGATTCATAGGCTGCTATGGGTTCAATGGCTACCTGTCCCTCGGAAACGATGATATGCACTTCGGGGAATTCCATGAACACCGCCCCGGCTGCACGCCTGCGGGCCAGGTTCTTTTCCGCTATCTTAAAGAGGGCCCTCAATTCCGGGGCCCCAGACCCTTCCCCCTGGAGCAATGCGTTGGCCTCTTCGTAGGTCAAACGGCTTACCTTGACCCAAGAACGGAAGATATGGGTTTCCATTATGGCCCCTGCGTCATTGAAGGCCATCTTGAAGGACAGCGCCGGGGAGACGGCTTCCATGCCCAGGGCATACCACGAGAGGGCTTCTTCGGCGAGCATTAGAGAGGGTCCTTCAGGAAGGTAGAGGGTGGCCCCTCGGTTCCGCGCTTCCCCATCCACCGGGCTTCCGGGCAGAATTGATGCACCGGGATCCGCGACGTGGACCCAGAGGCACGAATCCTCCACTGAAATCGCATCATCCGGATCATTGCTCCAGGCGTTATCAATGGCAAAGGCTTTAAGATGGGTAAGATCCACCCGATCCTCATCTTTCGGAGGAGGGTTTACGGGAATTTTTGCAGATACCGGAGAGAGGCCAAACCGCAGCGGGTGGGGATTGACCCAGGGGGTCCAGCATCCAGCCCCCAACAGTACCTTATGGGCTTCCTGGGGAGATTCAGGTATCTTGAGGTCTTTGAGGGTACGGCTTTTATCGGTTTTACCATAGGCCAAGGCCTCCACATCATGAAGAAACCGACGATCCTCAGGGAACTTCAGCGTCCGCGTCTTGAGGCGTTCCAAAAAAGCCTCCCGTTCCGCTGCGTCCCGTTGTTTCTCAGTCCGTTTCCGGGTTTCCGCTTCCAGTTCCTCTCGGGGTTGGCTCTGTATCTCCTGGAGGGTCCCTGAGAAATACAAGCCATCCTTGAAGATCCGATACGTGGCCCAGGCTGTACTCCCGGTGTACTCACCGTAAACCAATTCGGTCAGTTCCTGGAAGGAAACCCTATTCCCTTCCAGCAATTCCCAGGCAGCGTGCACATCTGCTGGGGGGAGTTCCTGCTCAAGACTCCCCGGGGTACAAGGCCCTGGATGGAGGAGCTCAATATCCTTTTCCCGAACCCGGAAGGATTCCCCTCCCACCAGGGTTATACCTATCTTTTCCCTGATGTCATTTACCAGGGCAGGACGATTTTTATACACCACAAGGCTTTTTTCCCGTATCATCAGGGTAAGTCTATCATAGTACGGTAAAACCTGAGAAGTAGGCAGTACCATTAGGTATGGTGAAGGTTTCACCGGTTCCAGGGTATCTGTATCCATGCTTGAGATGTATCTATGGCTCCTCGGCCATACATGCTCGTATACTCATGCTGATAGCCTCAAAATCCCCTCCCCTTTTCCTACATATTTGCACTCAGTTCTTCACGGATTTCACCCTTTTCTAGGGACAGGAGGTACTGTCCCCACTTGGCCGCCCATTCCCGCAGTTCCTGAATCCCCAGCGGAGAAGGGGTCTTTGATTCGGTATGGGCGGCGATTTTTTTTGCCAAGTCTAAGTATACCTGGGCCTGAGCCGAACCAGGGGCTGCCTCAATCGTGGTCTTTCCTTGAAGTTCGCATTGGGTAACGGTTACCGAACGAGGAATGTATGCTACCACCTGGGTCTTGGTCTGGGCCACAAAGTCGTCTACAATTTCTTTTGCATAGGGCCGATTGATGGAATTAGCAATAAGCCCTCCCAGGAGCGCACCTCCGGCATTGGAATACTTTTGGATACCTCGAAACAGATTATTCGCCGCATAGAGGGCCATGAAGTCCGCAGAGGATACGGTGAACACATGTTCGGCGATACCTTCCCGAATGGGCATGGCAAATCCGCCGCAGACCACATCCCCCAGTACATCGTAAATCACGAAATCCAGATCCAAGGCTTCGAAAATCCGCTGCTGCTTAAAAAGTTCCACCGCGGTGATAATACCCCGGCCTGCACAGCCTACCCCTGGAGCAGGTCCTCCTGCTTCAACGCAGTAAATACCATTATACCCCTTAAAGATAACCTCCCGGGCATTCACCTCACTCTTTTCCCTAAGGGTATCCAGCACCGTAGGAATATACGTCCCGTCTCGCAGGGTATTGGTAGAATCGCTTTTCGGATCACACCCGAACTGCATCACTTTGTACCCAAGCCGTGAAAGGGCCGCGCTCAAATTTGAGGTGGTAGTGGATTTTCCTATACCCCCCTTTCCATAAATAGCAATCTGTTTAGCTTTTATGTTTCCTGTTCCCATCTATTGTTTCCTTTTCTTCCTTTTTCTTTTTTCTGTGTATCGTTTTTTAAAATCACTCTGATTTTTTCTGCGGAACGTATTTAATATATGAGAAAGGATCCTGCTCATACCATTCCTTTTTAAAGGGCAGCGGTGTATTAAGGGAAAGCTGTCGATTGAACTCATAATTCCGTATGGTTTTGTTGAGCCGCCGGGCAATCTCAAAAACCCCGGAATACCCGCAGTAATTGTAGGTTGGGCCGAAGAGGGGCAGTAGCGGAAGCCCATGTTTTGCCGCGATGTTGTTACCGCCTACATGGGTGATGAGCACATCTGGTTTAAGTTTGGTAAGGATATTCGACATCTCAAAGGGTTGGTTTGTCGCAACGCTAAACTGTACCTCGTCAATGTCCTTGAGGGCATTGAAAATAGGTTCAACGAAACGGTCGTAATGATGCGCTTTGAATCCTACCACTTCCATACCTAGATCTTGGAGGATTTCCGCAGTAGCCACTATCCGTACTTCTCCACCGGCTATATACACTTTTTTACCTGCTAAGGTTTTTCGGTATGGCTCAAGGGCTTCATCTAGGGCACGTTTTTCCGCTTGGATAAGCCTATCCGCTTCCTTATCCAGATCAAAATGACGGGCTATTTTCCGCAGCCAGGTACTGGTATTAATACTACCGATAGGGATGGTATCCACCACAAAGGGGATATGGTACTTCTCCTCAAGATGGCCGACAAAGTAATCATCGTGGGTACCGCAGATACTCACATTAAGGGATGTTTCCAGGGCATATTGAAAATCCCTGGGTTCTGCATAACAGGGAATAAAACAGACATGCAGTCCAAGCCCTTCAAGGAGCCGGCGCAGTTCTACCTCATCAGGACGACTCATGGAACCTACGTTGAGAATGTTTATATTCCGGCTTTTCTGATAGGCTGCACGGAATCGGTCCGTATCACTTTCCCAGAGGGGAAGTTTCCGATCTGGATAGCGAATATATTTTTTGAGGATCCCATGATAGACCGCATCATAGGCAGTGGCCATGAGTTTTGTCTTAAACCCTTCACAGTGAATAGGCATGATGATTCCTGCAGTTTCTTTCTGCAGGTCTCCTAGGATACGGTCTATGTCATCTCCAATGAGAGCAGGGACACAACTGTTGGCCACGATAATCGTTTCAGGCCGGAATTCCCGGTCCGCATATCGTACCGCTTCTTGGAGTTTCTTTTCCCCGCCACCGATGACATCTGATTCGTCGAGGTTCGTGCTGATCCATATAAGCCCCTCGGAAGCAGGATCCCTCAGTTGTTTGAAGGTCTTATTCTGGCCGATATTTCCAACAGAACACATACCGCAGCCTATGGGGCCATGCATGATGAGTACCGCATTCCTTATGGAATTGAGAATGGCCAGGCTCAGGGTAAATTGGCATCCCTGGGCCATGGTGAATAAACGGCTGGAAAGGTTGGTGCATCCTGCTGCATGAGCCCGCTCGCAGGTTTTAACCTGGGCACAGGTTCCTCCAAAAGCGATACTGGCGTGAAGCCGATCTTCCCTGCTGGGTGCAGACTTAGCATCTAAAAAATTCATCTTTTCTTTGCTCCTTTTGCTTCATTGGACTTGTTCGATAACCCGGTTGGTTCTCGAACAAGTCTCCAAAAAAAGGTGGATTTCTTAATAAAATCCACCTTTTTATCGTTTTTTAAGCGGAAGTTGTTCGGAATCGGATCTCCGGATTCAGAACCCCGATACTTCCCTTCTGTTACCTTCCCGCCACTAGATAGGTGATGATATCTTCAATTAATGACAGTCCGCCAGTGAAACCCGCATAGGCTCGGTTCATGACGCAGCGGCCGGTCAAGGGAAAACTAATCGGCACCAAGGGAAAACCGAATTCTTGGGCCAGGTCCCGCTCAAAGGAACTACCGATGATCACCCCAGGGCTAAAAGGATCGTAATACCGTTTATTCCGATTCTGCGGCCACACCTCGCGGAAGTATTTTTTTACCGATGAAGTATTGCTGTCAAAATACACCTTTGGGGTCAGACCTGCATGTAATCCCCTAAACTGGACGCGTACGATTGCTTTCTGTTGGGTATCAAGGAAATCGGTTACGACCACCAGCTCTGGCAGCCACCCCAGTTCATCCGCAAGAAACCGGGTAAGGGCCGGAGCATAATTGGAATCCCCTACAAGGATAGCATACCGCTGTAAGTCTACATCATTATAAATATCTGCAATCCGCTCGAAGTAGTGGTAATAAATGCTTTTTTCTTCTTTAATAACCCGAGCCGTATGGTGGGGATCGATGGCCAAGGCATCTCCCAAAGTTTTTAAAAAGACCTCCCCTGCCAGGGCGCCGATAGGAAAGGGAGTAGCCAGATAGGGTATACCATGGACTTCCTGGAACTGTTTTGCCGCCTCTATACCAAAGGTAGTAGAAACCACCACGGTGAGCGCGGCTCGACCGGCATGTTTAAAATTATCTAGGCTTTCCCCTTCACCAAAAAAGGTGTTGACCTTAAGTCCCAGTTTTTCCAGGAGCCGTTTTATTTCCCGCAAGTTACCCTGCCAAAATACATCCTGCGCAGGAACAATACCGAGTACATTCACTGAAAGGGGATCCTTGGTCTCGGCTTTGGGTATGTAGGAGGTAATGAGGGCTTTCAACAAAAGCTCGTAACCGGTAAAGGCATTACCTTTGAAACTCGGGGTGGGGACCGCGATGACTGGTTTTTCAGCGTTTTTGAATTCCCCTACGACGGAAACCGTATCATCCCCGATCATATCCACCATACACCCGGTGAGGACTACGAAGAGATCCCCTTCTAAAATTTCCAAAGAAGCCTTGATCTGTTCCCGTAGACGGCCTTCGCCGCCGAATACCACATCCCGTTCAACCACATTGGAACTAGGCAGAGCTGAGCCGCCACAATAACCGCCTCCCAGATACGCTGCTCCCGCATTAATCGCCGTACTGATATTACCACCGCACCCTGCAGAAGCATGCACAATGGGGATCGCCCGAGGGATTGCCCGAAGGGTTCCTACCGCGCCCCCAAGCGCACAGGTGTACCGGGGTCGGTCAACAAAGGTACTCATATTGCTTGTATCCTCCTTAATCAGCCATGAGAAAAGGTGAGTTCTCGTTCTTGGTATCCGTAGAGCCGCGGGGAGAGGTCCTGCTGCCCTGGAATACCCACCGCATCGGCCCGGCAATGCTGACAGTGCCTGAACACCGGCAGATACACTTCCGCGTCTTCCCGTGCATAGGAAAGTTCGGTACAGTCCGGCGCTACGGTAAATGCAGATGGTTCCTGCTGAGGAATCAAGGGGATGATGTTGATGATCCCGGCTCCTAAGGTCTTTACGGTCCGGGCAATCTCGGTGATATGGTTACCGTTGATCCGGGGGATGAGGACGATGTTGATCTTCACCAGTATCCCTAGATCTGCGGCTTTCCGAATACCCCGTTTCTGGGCTTCGATCAACAGGGCTGCTCCTTCCCGCCCTTCGTACGGTACTCCCTGAAGGATCACCTGAGAGCAGATTTGTTCCACTATACCGGGATCTACCCCATTCACCGTAACCGTCAGGGTCCGAACCCCTACCCGAAAGAGTTCATCTACATAGCGTTCTAGGAGCAGGCCATTGGTGCTGAGGCACTTGATAAGTTCCGGGTATACCTGGTGGATCCGCTCAAAGGTTTCCAGCGCATGATGGGTTGCAAGGGTATCCCCTGGGCCTGCGATACCTACCACGGTAATTTCAGGACAAAGATCCAAGGCCCGGCGTACCAAGTCTAGGGCTTCTTCCGGGCTGATGAGTTCTCCGCTGAGCCCAGGTCGCTGTTCATACAGTTCCGGGCCGGTTTTGGTAATCGAACGCTTACAAAACCGGCACTGAATATTACAAGCAGGGCTTACCGGGAGGTGTATCCTTCCTCGGTTCAGATGGGCCTCCCCGGAAAAACAAGGATGCTGATTTTTCACATTGCCCACTCTCATAGGTACCTCCATACTTAAAACCGAGGCCGTTCTAATGATTCAAACAAAGCAGTAGACAGATACCGTTCCCCTGTATCGGGGAGCAAAACCACCAGGATCTGGCCGGTAAACTCAGGGCGCCGGGCGATCTGGGTTGCGGCAAATGCGGCTGCCCCTGAGGAAATACCCACTAAGAGTCCCTCCTGGGCCGCGAGACGCTGAGAAGCGGTATAGGCCTCTTCTGTACGGACCTTGTAAATCTCATCGTATACGGCGGTGTTAAGGACCTGCGGTACAAACCCCGCCCCAATGCCTTGAATCTTGTGGGGGCCCGGGGCAGAGCCGGAAAGGACCGCAGAATCATAGGGTTCCACGGCGATAACCCGTATCTGGGGATTGCGCGCTTTTAAAACTTCCCCCACCCCGGTAATGGTACCCCCCGTACCGATACCGGATATAAAAGCCCCTACGTGTCCATCCGTATCTCTCCAGATTTCTTCTGCGGTGGTCTTCCGGTGTACTTCGGGGTTTGCCGGGTTGTTAAACTGTTGGGGTATGTAGGATCCGGGAATCTGGGCCTGCAGTTCCTCTGCTTTTCTGATGGCTCCTTTCATACCGTCCTTGCCGGGGGTAAGGACCAGTTCGGCATTCAGCGCCTTGAGCAGATTCCTCCGTTCGATGCTCATGGTATCGGGCATGACCAGGATGATCCGGTAGCCCTTGGCTGCGGCGACAAAGGCAAGTCCGATACCGGTGTTGCCGCTGGTTGGTTCAATGATAACGCTCTCTGGGGTGATGATCCCTTGCTGTTCTGCAGCTTCAATCATCCCCAGGGCGATACGATCTTTGACGCTGCCCAGGGGATTAAAGTATTCCAATTTCGCCACCAGACGTCCTTTGAGTCCCAGGTCCTGGCTGTATCTGCTGAGTTCCAAAAGGGGTGTATTACCAATCAGATCGGTTACTGTTCTCGCAATTCCTGGCATGGTGTGGTTTCCTCCATATTAGTGATCATTAGTGATCCTGGACTACAGAATGCCCCGGTAGTATCCGGGGCTTACGTTCGCTTTTTTAACGGTTTGGGTTATTGAACCCCTTTCAAAACTCGGTTAGTAGGGAAACTTCGTTTTCCGATGACCAGGCCCCTTGTTCCATACCGCTTTTAAAGGTAGGGTTTCACCTTTTGACATGGTGAAACCGCCCCTATTTATACGGGGACTCAGGAACCCCGGGTAACGCGACAAAGGTGTTTTTGGTCAGCGCCTCCACGTCAACCGAAGCATCAACCAGCTTTATCCGCTGCAAGTCCCGCGCATTACGGCTAATGGCGCTTTCCGCTTCTTTCACCGCAGCACGGTAGTTGTAGGTTTTAAGAATCTGGGCGTTCACTTGGGGATCCCCAGCCACGTATTTCTTTTCTTCCATTAAACGGGCGGTCTCCTCCTGATTTTCCTGTACATACCAGGCGGCCTTTTGGATAGCTCGGGTAAACTTGGCCAGGGTCTCTGGGTGGTTTTCAAAGACCCGATTGGATGCCACGATAACACAGCAGAATTCATCTTTGAGATACTCATCAGTAGCGCTATTGATGATCACCCGGCCTTTCCCTTCATTTTCGATTATCCAGGCAGTGGGATCGTTTATGGCGATAGCATCCACTTGATCCCGCTCCAGGGCCAAAGGCAGTTCTGTAGTAGGATAGATAAGCCATTCCACTTCAAGGTTATCCGTACTTACCCCAATACCCAGTTCTGCCAGGTAACGCTGGGTAATGACCGTTCCACTGGCGTTCATGCTACTGGTACCGATTCTTTTACCCTTGAGGTCCCCAGGGGTTTTGATATCTGAATCAGGACGGACCAAGACCTTGATACAGCCCGTATGGAGGCCGAGGGGAATTTTAACATCCAGTCCATTGGCCAGGGGTTGAATCAGCGTAGCCAACAGGTTGTTGGTAACATCGATCTGTCCGGTGGTTAAGAGCTGGGAAGCCTGTCCAGAATCGATCTTGATCTCCTCATAGGTAAGCCCCTCTTCCTCGTAGTAGCCCTTTTCTCTAGCGATAAAGAAAGGGGCGGAACAGAGCCCTGCGGTAATACTAATCCCAACCTTAATCGCATAATCCGCTTCCTTGACGGAAGGTTCCTGGGCTCCTTTGGCCTGAACGCCCCATAGGGTGATACAAGTCAAAAAGAAAACAAAGATCCTTTTTTTCATATACTACTCCTTCTCTATATATGATGCTTTCCGTCATCTTCTAGGGATGTACCGGAAAGAGATTCCCCTTATAAATAGTATGGTAACGCTTGTTTAGTCCCGGCGAAGTGTAAGATATGGAGTATCTTGGCCCGCAGATCCAGAAAATCCGGCTCTCCCCGTTGCCGGGGCCGTCCAATACCCACCTGAATGACCTGTTCGATTTTAGCAGGCCGGCTGGACATCACCACGATCCGATCCGCCATATAGATGGCCTCATCTACATCGTGGGTAACCATGACCGTAGTCATACCGCGATATTCCCAGATTTTGAGGATCTCATCTTGCATATTCATCCGGGTAAAAGCGTCCAGCGCGCCTAAGGGTTCGTCCAAGAGCAGCACTTTGGGCTTATTCACCAAGGCCCTGGCCAAGGCGGCCCGCTGGGCCATGCCTCCCGATAGGTGGTGGGGATACGATTTCTCAAACCCCTCAAGGCCCACCAGTTTAAAGAATTCAGGAATCGTGTTTTTTTCTTTGTGGTATACCCCTCGAGCCCGGAGCCCAAAGGCGATATTTTCATAGATAGTTTTCCAGGGGAAGAGGGTCGGATCTTGGAAAACAAGGCCTCGTTCGTATCCGGGGCCCCGGATTTCCTCAGCATCCAGGTTCAACTTTCCCTGATCCGGAAGGACAAGGCCTGCGATGAGCCGTAACAAGGTGGATTTACCGCATCCTGATGGCCCAATGAGGGCAATAAATTCCCCGGCCTTGAATTCCATGTTGATATCCGCGAGAACCGTTATATCTGGGGCATCGAACTGGGGAAAAGACTTATACACAGCCCCTATCCGAATGGTTCCCGCCTTTTGCTCTGAGCAATTTTGCGTTTCTTTAGAACGGACCGGCAGTTTTGCGGTTTTTGCACTGAGTCCCTTTGATTGTACTACCATCGGATCGTTCCTTTCTGCCAGTTCAAAACTTTGTTGCGTATTTTAAACTGGAGGTTAATTAACAGGGAGAAGGTAAAAGCGATGACGATGAGGGCTGCATACACGTGGGGATAGGCGAGGGTTTCCCGCTGCCAGTTGATGTACCAGCCTATACCGAATTTACACCCGATCATTTCCGCTGCCATCAGGGTAAGGAAAGATGCAGAGGTTCCGTTAAAGATCCCGACAAAAATACTGGGCGCTGCCGCGGGCAGGGCAATGGAAAGGATGTTCCGCAGGCTACTCGCCCCCAGGGTACTGGATACTTCAAAATAGGTCTTTTGTACATTGAGAATCCCCGAACTGGTGAGGATGGTGGTAGGGAACCAGACCCCCAAGGCAATGAGAAAAAGACTGGCATCGGTTGCTTTGGTGAATACCACCAAGGCTATGGGTATCCACGCGGTGGAAGGAATAGGGCCAACGATGCGGATGAACGGCATGATCCAGTAGTTCCACCGCTGACTCCAGCCAATGAAGGTTCCCGTGAGCACGCCCAAGAAGGCGCCTAAAACAAAGCCTCCCAGGAGGAGTCTGAGGGAATACACCAAACATTGCAGTATGAACCACCACTCCTTGATAAAAACTTCAATGATCCGTTCTGGGGCGGGAAAATACAGGCTGGGAATGAGATTGAACTTGATGGTGATAAGGTCATAGGCGCTGAGGACCAGAAAAGCCACTGCAAAGAACCAGGATTTATAGGCCAAGTGTTCTCGATGCTTACGATTAACCACACCCACCAGCCCCCAGCCGGTGAACACCCCTAGAAGCAGGTATATGAATAGAGGAAAATAAGGGAGCTCTTTTACTCGATACCGCGGATGCGTTGGTATGATGCGATGTAAAACCAGTACCAGCCCTAGGGATACGAGGGGGATGAGGATACGCCAGTTAAAACCGGGTTTTGAAACCACTTTCCCGCTTGTATCTTTGAGCAGCAAGAACAGTTTCTTACCGGTAGGAATCGCTATGTCAGGACCGATCTCTGTGGTAAGGATAGGTGCATTTTTTCCCTGCAATAAATCCGACATACCTAGGTACCTCGCTATATATATAAATTATAGGTATTTACTAGTATAGTAATACACTATAATTAGTAGGAATATAAAGAAAAAACAAAGAATTGTCAAGAGGAAATTTGATTTTTTTTGTTTTAAAGAAATACCCGGTACATCCTGGGTTCAGGACATACCGGGTGAAATACCCTCAGGGTGTCAGAATACCCCGCTAATCGCTAAGATTGAGAGGGTTGCAGAAACGATGGACAGTATCGTGGTAATAATGGGACCGAATTGATTAAACTTAGCCGAGAAGGTATTGGTCGGTACCGAGATCATTGATTCCGGGGGAATATATCCGGAAAGGGAGAGGCTTTTATTATTCATATCAAAGACCTTAATTCCCCGGCCGTTATTCAAAAGATCATCCCGTCCTCCCGCAAGGTTGATATAGTACTCGATCCGTCGATCCGGTACATAGGGATAACGCCCCGGGGCTTTTACTGCTCCACTGACCAGGACAAAATATTGACGGAAAGGAATGATAATGGTATCGCCGTTTTCCAAGGCCACATCTTTAGAGAAATCATTGCTATATAAGAAGGGACGTAAGTCAACGGGGAGCTGCCGTTCTCCCCTCAGGAGATAGGCATTGGCCAAATCCGATACTGCCGTGAATTGGCTACGTATGTTTCTCACTGCATTACCCAGGGTTTCCCCTTGATAGAAAGGGTATTCCATTTTTGATGTTCCTTCAATCTCTGCACTGGTTTCTTCTACTGCAGTAGTACTGCGGGCTTGAGAAATGGCGCCTTCAAAAAAGGCGACAGGACGATTTATTCCTTTATTACCGATAGATACGATATCCCGATCTTCCAGGGTCAGTAGGTCGGTTTCTTTAAAGGAAACAAATTTGGTTTCTCCAGGAACTCCTTCAAGGGTATTGATCCGAGATACCCGGATTAGGTTTATATCGGCGTTGAGGGTGAAGCCGTCGCCGTAATAGGAGACCAGTTCTTGGAGGGATTCGCCCGCAAGCAATTCATAGGTACCGGGTCGAAAGACTTCTCCTGCCAGGGTAACAATGCGGCCG
>JAIRLU010000159.1 GCA_031259215.1 Treponema sp.
TGTTCAGAAACCTCAGTTTCTGAACAACTTCCGCTTAAAAAACAGCAAAATGCGGAGCATTTTGCAAGACTTGTTCGATAACCAACCGGGTTATTGAACAAGTCCAATACCTAACCTACTTAGACCGGCTTGGAGCGCCGTAAATCACTCACCATAAGCTGAGGAGTTTCAATGCCGTTAAACCAATTTCGGGAAACCTTGAACACCAGGTCTACCGTATCGTTTATATCAAAGTCCCGCTTTACCTTGTCCGCAGCCTGCCAGTATACCCCAGGCCATTTATATTTTCCTGCGTCTAAGGTGAGCTTGACATGTTTAGCTTCAGTCTTCCCCATAAAGGTGATGTCCGTTACCTTGAGGCCCCGGGCCATAAAGGTGAGGGGCTCATTACCGGTTCCATAAGGCTCGAAATGATCTATCACCTTAAAAATATCCGGCGTAAGATAGGCATGGGGCAGCTCTGCATCTATGGTGATGGTTTCTTCATCCTCCTGGGCTGACAATTCCATAGTCCGGCACAGCCTTTTCAAACGGTCCAGGAACCGTTCCCACTTATCCCGCTCCATACTGAAACCTGCCGCATAATTATGTCCCCCCCAGTCGATAAACAGTTCCGCACATGGTTCCAGCAAAGACCGCAGATCATACCCCTTCACCGACCGGAGGGAACCGGTCAGGGTATCTTCCCCAAAGGATACCACTACTGATGGTACCTTAAACCGGTTTACCAAACGATTGGCCATGATCCCCGTAATACCCCGGTATATTTCCTTTCCATAGGCCAGGGCCAATTTGCCCCCATAGGTCTCGAGGCTTGCTTCGGCCAAGGGCTCTACAATGGTCCAGGCGTCAAGGCCCAGCTTCTTCCGTTCCTCGTTCATGGCAATGAGTTCCCCTACCAACTGCTCCCGTTTGAGGGGATCCTTTTCCAGGAACAGAGCCGCTGCCTTATCTGGATTTCCCATACGGCCCGCCGCATTGATGGCAGGCCCTACGTACCAGGAAAGATCCATGGTCCCCATACGCCGCCCGGCAAAGCCCAGTTTAAAGAGGAGGTCTGAAAGTCCGGGCCGCGGCGTTTTCTGGAGCGCCTCTAGGCCGGAACGGACCATGATCCGATTTTCATCTTTCAGAGGCATGATGTCCGCTACGGTTCCGATGCTCACAAGCTGGAGGTCTGCTTCATCTTCAGGGGTAAAATGCTTCTCCCGCCGCTGGATAAACGAGGTGAAGAGGCTGATAAACACATCCAGTTCGCTTATATCCTTGCTGGAATACCGGGCGATCCGGGAAAGCTCCTTGCTCCGCAAAAGGCTCTTCCCCGCCACCGAAGGAATCTCCTTGCCGATTTCCGGGGCAATATCCAGCATCTGCACATCAATCCTTGGGCCGAAGATCTTGGTCAGAATTTTCTTCTGCAGCGCCCCGTCCCAGACCAGGATCTGCTGGCCCTCAAGGAAACTGGGCAGCCTGGTGCCGGTAATGCTCACCATACCGGGAATCACCGTTTCAATCAGCCGGTCAATAAGAACCAAATTCCGCATCTTGGCGATCTCGATGGTATAGGCATCGTTGGTGGGCCGGATATTAAGGAGACAGATCGACTGGCCATAGAGCTCGCTTTTCAGGGCAAAACGCAGCGCGGAAATCAATTTATACGCCACCCCGCAGCCTGCTAAGTCTTTGAAACTATAGCTTGAATCCGCGAGTTTCGGGTTCACAATCGCCAAGGCCGAGGGTAGTTCCTCCTGGGGGTTGTGATGGTCGGTGATGATCACATCTATGGACCGTTCATGGGCCTGTTTTATTTCCCCGTGATTGGATATTCCGCAGTCCACGGTAATGATAAGGGTCCCTGAAGCCTCGGCAAAGTCCTCTATCGCCTTGTAAGACAGGCCGTAGGGTTCATCCCCCATAGGAAGCCGCCAACTCACGTCCATGCCCAGGCTTCTCAAAAAACCCACCACCAACACCGTACTGGTGATGCCGTCCACATCCCGATCCCCAAAAACCAGGACCTTTTCGCCCTCGTCTTTAGCCGCTAAAATCCGGTCTACCGCATCTTCCATACCCGGTAGCTCAAAGGGGTTTCGTAAATGCCGGAGGTCTGCTTCGAGGAAATACCGAATCTCCGCTCCGTGGATGATACCTCGCCTCAGCAGTATTGAGGCGGTCAGTAAATCACAGCCGTACTGCACAGCTATCTGCTTCACCATATCCTGCGGTATATCCTTCTTCTCCCACCTCATTTTTTTCCCTCACTGCCCATACGGTTTTTTCCCTTGCTTCTCATGCGGTTTTGTCCCTTACTACTCATACGGCGTACTCAGCAATACCGGCGCTCTCTTTCTTTTCTCTCTCACTGTTCATACGGTTTTGTCCCTTACTGCTCATGCGGTGTACTCGGCAATACCAGCGTTCTCTTTCTTTTCTCTTTCACTGCCCATGCGGTTTACTCAGCAATACCAGCGTATTTCTTCCTTCATTATGCTTATGCCTTCATTAGGAGGCTTGGGTGATTTCTTTTAATACCAACTGCCGCGGGGCGGGCGGAAGTGCTGCATATTCCACTGCATCCTCCAGCCGGGGAATGGCCGCAGCCAGGGACGCCTCGTCTGCAGCCCATACGGTCATGATCGGATCTCCTTGAGCGATCCGGTCTCCCCGCTTTTTATGGAACTGTACCCCTGCAGTAGGACTTACCCTGTCTTCGGTACGATTTCGTCCTACCCCAAGCAAGATCCCTGTATGGCCGATTTTCCAGGCATCGATCCGGGAAATATAGCCGTCTCTGGAAGCTCGGATCTCTGCGCTCCAGTTCGAGCGGTAGGTTCCCCGCATTTCCATGACCTGCTTCGGATCCCCTCCTTGGCAGCGGATATTTTCCAAAAACAAGCGCCGGGGGTTCCCGCTTGCCAGGGCAGCCTCACAGATCCTGCGGCCTTCAGCCGCATCCCCTGCGCGGCCTCCCAATACCACCATCCGGGCTGCTAGTTCTAGGCTCACCTCCATGAGATCCTCCGGGCCCTTTCCTTCAAGGCAATCGAGACTTTCTTCTATTTCAAGGAAATTACCCACCATGTTCCCCAAGGGTTCGTCCATATCGGTGAGCAGGGCAATGATCCGCTTCCCCAGCACGGTCCCGGTGTTGACTAAGGACCGGGCCAGTTTTTCCGCTTCCCCAGGGTCTTTCATAAAAGCCCCTGACCCGTATTTCACATCCAATACCAGTGCATCAGCCCCTTCCGCTGCTTTTTTTGACAATATACTCGCGGTAATGAGGGGAATGGATTCCACTGTACCGCTTACATCCCGGAGCGCATAGAGCAGCCGATCCGCAGGAACCATATCCTTGGTTTGTCCGGTCATGGCATAGCCGGTCTTATCCAGGATTTCCCGGAATTCCTGGTCCTGCAGGGCGGTCCGGTACCCGGGAATCGCCTCGAGTTTATCCAGGGTGCCCCCGGTATGCCCCAAAGCCCGGCCAGACATCATGGGATCTTTGATGCCCAAGGACGCGATGAGGGGCGCCACAATGAGGCTGGTCTTATCCCCCACCCCGCCGGTGGAATGTTTATCCACAAAGGGGCCTGCTATACCAGACAAATCCAAAGAACGGCCGGATTTAAGCATCACCTCGGTTAGGTCTGCGGTTTCCCTGGGGCTCATCCCCTGAAAAAACACCGCCATAGCCCAGGCCGCGATCTGGTAATCAGGAATTTCCCCTGCCACATACCCCTGAATCAGAAACTGAAGGGCCTCCCGGCTCAGTTCCAGTCCGTTCCGTTTATCTATGATAATATCCACTGCCCGCATGATGGGTACTCCTTATTTCTGGATTATGGCGGCTTACACCCGGTCCCACCCGGGGAGTCGTTTCCCCAAGGCTCCTGCCATGATGCTGGTAACCAAGGCCTTGGCTTGACCCAGGGATCGGGCATCCAGGGTATACCGGGCTGCGGCGGCGGGGGCCTGGTTCTCCACTGCCCCAAGCCATCGCCGTACCTCAAGGCCAAGCACTACCCATGCGCCCGGAGGCAGAGCTCCTGGATCCTCTTGCACACCCGCACAGGAAGGGCAATACACGGCTCCCTCGTAAGTATTCCATAATAGTAATCCATCCTGGGGGGCTTCACAAGTACAGGAAGCACAGCGGTTGAGAGAAGGACGGATCCCCAGGAGTAATGCCCAACTCCACAAAAAATGGACGAAGATCCGGAGGCAGGCTCCTTCCTCTGCCAGGTCAAGGGCATCCAGGGTACTGTTGGCCATACCCCAGGCGCTGGGCCAGTTTCCGCCGCTTCCTTGAGATGCAAGAATGACTTCCAGGATTGCTCCTGCGGTCATAGTCCGCTGGTAGTTTTCCCGGATCCCGAGCCTCCAGGATTGAACATCAAAATCAGTGAGTTTGCGGGAATCCCGGACCGGATTGTGATACACCCAGAGCCTTCCCTGGTGAAACGGAGAGACCAAGGCCCGGAACTTACTTTTGGGTCCCCCAAAGACCGTGGCCTTGAGGATCCCCTCTTCCTGGGTTAAGAACCAGGCATCCCGGTTGGATTCCCCTGAAGGCCGTACCCGGAGAACCAGCGCGGAATAGATATGGTGCCGTTCCATAGGGTAATCTTAACACAAGAAACAAGATGGGCCAAGGGAAACCCTGGGACAGAACAAACCCTTTGACGGCTGTCCAGGAAGTATAACCGAAGCAGTTCGCTTAATCCTGTCTACAACAGGGTAAAGCCCATGTTCTGCTTCCCACCCCTTATCGGACATCCTCATAGAGGCCGTAGCTTTCCCTCTCGGTTCTGCCTGTTCTCATCTTTACTGCACTCTTCCCTCCAAAGGTGTACCACCCCTACATCAATAGGTTCTTCGTCCCGTCTATATCATCCTGTTCCCGCTTGCTTTATCCCTTCGCCTAAAGGCGCGGTAAGGCAGGGCTATTGCATTTACTTATTGAAGATGACGGTCGACATATAGTCCGGATTGATGGAAGCGGCGAACCGCCGTTTGGGACCGGTCATTTTCTTTTTGCCTGACGGACGGGGATTGG
>JAIRLU010000246.1 GCA_031259215.1 Treponema sp.
TGAAGGTGATCCAAGAGAAGACGAATGTGATACAGGAAGATTCGATGGGGATAAAGAAAGAGAGCAGTGACATATACGAAGGGATCGAGCATTTAAGGAAAGTATCCGGGGCGGTAGGGAACAGTGTTTCCCATGTACTACAGGCGAGTAAAAACATTGCGGAGTATTTGGAATATTCCCAGCAGATCGTATCGTAGCAAAGGAGGGGCCTTGGGGGATCCCAAGGGTATGATGCAACAACCGCTGGGTTGATTCTGCCGAAGGGAGCAAAGGGCCCTACCCTCGGCCCTTTATACGCCCCTCAAGTTTCAACGCTTACCAAACTTTGAAAAATAGCGGGCCATATCATGTTTATCAATAAGATTATTCCCCGTTCTATAACTTTTTTGTAAGGCCTGTTCCCAGGGGCTGCTTTTTCCGCGAGTCCATGCGGTAAGTTCCTCCTCAGTCCGCGTACCCAAGGCAATAAGACTCCGATCAATTAAAGGAATAGCCTTATACTTCTCTAAATATTCTTTTATTTCATCAGAACAGCTTGATAAAGCGGAAAAATCCTGATGCTCTGAAACCCATTTATGAACCTTCGGATAGATAGGACCCCCATCCCATGCCTGTACATTTTCCTTGATGATATTGATGCCATAGGCAAGTAATATGCCTTCACATATATACAAGATATTATTGAGCTTAGCAGGTCCGATTCGGTATTGGACATTATGCTGCTGCTCTAATTCTTTTGCACGGCATAAAAGGTATTTCGCAAAATCAATACTATCGAGCATCTGGTTTCACTCCACCACCCCCTTTCCAGAGCCTAAAGTACCCTGTTCCAAACAACTAAAGGATCATAAATTAAGTATGATGGGAGCTACTATAGGATATCTAGCATTATATTAAACTATTTAGAACAATGTACTTGTTCGAGAACTCGGTTGGTTCTCGAACAAATCTCCAAAAAACGTGTATTTCTTAATAAAATCCACGTTTTTTATCGTTTTTTAAGCGGAAGTTGTTCGGAAACTGAGGTTTCCGAACAACTTTAATAAAAAAATTTTTAAGGGGACTTCCAGAGTATGAAGCGCCTAAAGAAAAAGGGGGCCTTTTCTAAGACCTCCCTTCCTCTTAGGTTCTTAAGCATCCATCCCCTTGGTTAAGGATACAAGACGGCTCACCACGTTTCCAGGGCTTGCTTAAAAGCCGCAGCGGAAGCCTGGATGAGCTTTTCGTCCACACAGTAGGCGAAACGTATCCAGCCGGGCTTGCCAAAGCCGCTGCCCGGGACCCCAAGGATGCGGTACTGTTTGAGGTGATCCACGAAGGCCGGATCGTCTCCCTTGGGAACCTGACAGAACAGATAAAAAGCCCCCTCCGGTTCCGCATAGGTGATGCCCGCTGCGTCCAGAACCTGCTTAAAAGCATCCCGCCGCCGGGCATACACCTTTACATCCACCCGGGCAAAGGTGAGCTCTGCCACAATACGCTGCATCAGCGCCGGAGCATTGACAAAACCCAGGATCCGGGTGGTATAAATCAGGGCATTTACCACCTCATCCTTATCATGGATAGCAGGGCTCACCCCAATATACCCGATCCGTTCTCCCGGCAGGGAGAGGCTCTTGGAATAGGAGTTCACCACCACCGATTCACTATACGCAGACAGGATAGAGGGCACCTGGACCGTATAAGCGATTTCCCGGTAAGGTTCATCCGCAATCAGATAGGGTAGGCGGCCCGATTGATTCCCCCAGGACTGCAAGAGTTCGGCTAGTTCCGCGATGGTCTTGGCCGGGTAAATCCGGCCGGTGGGATTATGGGGGGAATTGATGAGCACTGCTGCGGTCTTTTCCGAAAGCCCCGCCTTTATAGCGGGAATGTTCAGGTTGAAATCCGGGAGCGTATCCACTTCCACCAAACGGCCTCCGTGGTTAGCCACATAAGCCTTGTATTCCATGAAATAGGGCCGGGAAACGATTACCTCGTCCCCTGGATTGAGTATGGCCTTGAGCACCACATTGAGGCCCCCTGCGGCTCCTGCGGCCATGACTATGTGGGATCCGTCTAAGGTAAGGCCCTGTTCCCGAGAGACCTTTCCTGCCAAAGCCTCTCGGACCTCAGGATACCCTCCGTTGGGCATATAGCCGTGGGATCCCTTTTTATCTTCCTTAGCTAGTTTAGTAAAGACCCGATGAAACGCCGGAGGAGGCTCTATATCGGGATTCCCGATGGAAAAATCAAATACTTTATCTGCTCCATATTGTTTTTTGAGCTGATTTCCTTCTTCAAACATTTTTCGTATCAATGACGCTGAACCAAGAGCTTCTCGTATCGAACTGGCAATAGGCATATATACCTCCATTTTTTTAGTATATTTCATAGGATAGCTTGAGTAAACCGGATGCAGCGCCTCCCAGGGCCCGGTCAGATAAGCCTATAGTTCCTTATGTTACCGGGAATTAAGAAACGTACAGGGCAGGGGTAGGCTTCTTGGCCTTGTCCTTACAGCCAGAGGTATACCTGATGCAAGTAGGTACAGATAAACCAGGTTCCTATACCAAGGATCGCCAAACCCGGGAAGGGGCTTATCCAGGTATCGGCCCCTAAGAGCATGTTCCTTCCCATTAGCGCAAGGAGGGAACCGATACCGATAAAAATATATTCCTTAGCCCCTCGGGAATAGGCTGAAATAACGAAGCTCACCACGGTTATTAAGGCCATACCTCCTTCAAGGATTCTGAACATGCCCAGATACCCGCTTATCATACAGAAGCTGCTGTCCCAAGCAAGTCCATCAATGGGAACGCCCCGGGTAATCATCAAGGTACTAAAGATGATGATCCAGATCATGATGCTTTGTTTCTGGACTTTCAGTCCTGCGGCGTAAACACTGGCTACAAACAACGAAAGAATACCCCCATACCGGCCAAAGAGGAGTACTCTTGAGGCCATGATGAGGTACACACTGGGAAGTTCATATTTTAGTTTTAAGGGTACCATGATACGACTGCCTTCTAAGGCAAAAGAAAGCACAAACAGGGCAATGTAGAGGATCTCCGGGGAATAGGTTTTTTCAAAGTACCGGTAAATAATCACCATGGTGATGCACGCATAGAGCATGGCGCAAAGCATGGAAACAACCGGCACATAGGGACTAGGCTGGAAAAAATACACCCCCAGGGCCTGGAAACTTCCCGGGGATCGCCGGGCCATTTCTGCCAGTACCCCAGGATAGACCGGCATTAAGGAGAAGGCAGTGATGCCCACGCCGATGAGGACCACGGAAGCGATACCTATTTCCCCTTTGAATAGGATGTTCCTTTCTGACAAAGTCATACCATAAGCATACGCTACCAAGATGGGTAGCTCAAGCCGTTAGACCGCTTAAGGGGTATAGGTTTTTTCCGATAATAATTAACAAGAGAGGCTGTTTCAAAATGGTACCGATTGAAACTAGTTCAATAGAGGAGGCTTTTATGAGTGAACAACATACCTGTTCCCGGTTTAGAAAGCAGATACTCGTAGATAAAACGTATGTTACCGGCAAATATCCAGAGGGTAAAAAGCCCATACCTTATAGAAGGGGATTCTCTCACCGAATCATAGTGGCCGTGCTTTTTTGTTTGGGCGGTTCCTATGTATGGGCAGGAGATATGGCATCCTATGTGGATTTGGGTTTTTCACCGGATGGAAAAACCTATATGTTTGCCCAGTATGGGGTGCAAGAGAAAACCTTACGGCCTTGGGCAGATTTGTTTGTGGTGGATGTATCTAAGAATGCTTTTGTAAGCGGCGGCAGGGTTTCCTTTGTTCATGATAGCCCGGTAAAAGCAGGTCAGGACGGTTCTGGGGCCTTGTACCGTATTATCTCCCGTAATACTGCCCTGGCGGATCGTTACGGAATCAATTACCTGCTGTTGGGGCATGCCCTGTACCTTTCCCTGAATGGGGCGGATACGGGGGTTTCAGGAGAAACCATAGAGTTTCGTGATTTTGAGCCTGAGATTTCCTACAAGGCCCAACTGGTACCGACTATTGAAGGGAGGGGTAATGATTTAAAATCCTCTTTTTTTATTAGCCTGGAACGGACCTATAAGGACCGCTCCAGGATGCTGTATACCGTAGGAACTCCCCAGGTGAAACGACCCCTGATAAGTTCCTATCGGATTAAGAAGGTCATAGCTGCTCCCCAGTACAATTCCCTCATATTTGTGATTGAAATGAGAAAACAAGGGGATCAGGGGATAGATATCCGGTATATGGTGGAAGCGGTAATCCTGTAGCCTAGGCTCTAAACTTGACCCACAAAAATAGTAAGGGGTATTTGGAGAAGCATTGGTTCGGAGATTGCTCGTTTCCCTGCAACCCTCGTAAAGCAAAATCCCTGGTCCATCCCTACTATGTTCTATGAGACCATTACGTTTACTCAAACAAGGGGTATGGTACGAAATCCGCACCTATATCAACAACCGGGAACCTCTGTTCCGTAAGCCTCGGGCTTTGGGGATGTTTGCCAAGGTCTTCCATGAGACGAAAGTGCGGTTTGTTTTCGAGATTCGGGGGCTGCGTCTTAGGGATGACAGGCTTACGTTTTATATCAAGCCTGCGGAGGGCATGGAACTTCCGGCTATCATGAAATGGCTGAAACAGGTGTTTGCCCAGCGGTACAATCGTGCCCAAGCACGGGAAGGGCATATCTGGGGAGACCGATATGGGTCGCGGATACTCGAAGGGGAACCGCCTGAAGCGGAGCTTGCGGGGGAGGATAAGGATATGAGGGTCAGACCCCCTTAT
>JAIRLU010000247.1 GCA_031259215.1 Treponema sp.
CTCTTTTTTTTCTTCTCATTACACTTCCACCCACAAAAAAAACATTAAATAAATATCCATCAACCCCCCCCGCCCGGGGGGGGGGGGGGGGGGGCGCCAAAAATTTGTTCTTTCTCATAAAGAACCTCCTGAAATTTTTTTCACACATTTTACGCAAGACAAAATTATTATATCCAAAATAACTTCCAGATGTATCAAAATGACACATTTTGAGTGGTTTTTCAGGCAATTTCCGTCCATACGTACCATGAGCTTTTCAGTCAGCCAAGCCAACCAATATTGTTATAGGGGACTAATTTAAATTGGTCAAGTACCTGCTTTACATTTTGACTAAAATCCGTCCATTTTCCTATAATTTCAGGCGCCATGGACGGCGCCTGCGACGGCAAATTGAGGCTAAAAAAATGGCGTATACCCGTACACGATACATGAGGGTTAATTCGTATAATTCACGGACTTTTTTCTTTTTGTCGAACTCACCTTAAAAAGGCGAATTAAGCGGGGCAAACCTGGCAGACCACTGCATTTATTTAGGGGCCATCCCAGCGGAGCATCATCAGTCCTGCAGACCCCACATTCCAGCTTTGCTGTTCTTCCCATGCAGCGATGAGGGTATCCCCTGAGGGGGCAATTCCCGTATAGACAAACCCCGCTGGTAAGGGAGGACAAGAAAAAGCCCTGGGCATACCTGCCGCAAGACTGGGGCTGTCTGCGGCCATACCCCTGCCATCCGGGAGTATTACCAGGGCTTGGGGACCGGTACTGGTATGGATATAATACCCTATTAACTGAACATGTTCTCGGTCACCGGAAAGAGCCGTATCCACTGCAAAATGCAGGGTATAGGGAAAGTCCGGGGAAATAACGGCAGCCACATTGAGCCGATCCCGGCCGCTCATGTCAAAAACCGCATCCAAGACCAGACGCAAGACCGGCGGGGCATGGTCCAGGGGTTCAGGAAGCGCGGAATTTCTAAAAGCCCCGACCGACACTGCTTCCCCTGGAAGGGTCAGATCGGAACTGCGCATATATACGCTCTGAGGCGGTGCAGCAGACCGCTGAATCCCCCGGTAATACCAATACCCGTCTTGCCCTTGTCTGAGGCTTTCCACCTCCCACCCTTGGGAAGGCAGCAATGCTCCAAAGGCAGGAACGGTTCTTCCCACGGGCTGAGCATTCCCTTGTATCGGAACAAAGACCTGGGGATCCGGAGGGGCCCCAGTAGGCTCAGCAAAGAAATCATCCCGATAGAGGAGAACCGCCGGTGTACCATCGAATACAAAGAAGGACCCTATGGTGTAGTTTTCCCAATAAGGGACATCTGCTATGCGGTACAGGCCGATAGTCCTATCCTGTTCAGGGAGGAGGATAAGAAACCCCTCCCGGTTTACCGCCAGGGTAAGCCGATCATCCTGGATCACTATACCGGTGATAAATTTGGCCAAGGGCCAGGGGGTAAAGGGTTTAAGGGAGGCCTCAGCAGGAGAAGGGATCCGTATAGGCCCTTCAGGGCTGGATCCTTCGGATCCCAATTCAAACCACAGGGGATTATTCCCACTTTTTATACGGGCCAAAGGATTCATCCCCGTGGTAGAAGCAGATACGGCATCCGGTAGAGGGGGAGTTTCCTGGGGTGCTTGAAGGGCCATGCCTCCGAAAGCATCAGTCTCTACGAGGGGAGCCGTGGTAGGAAGCCGAGTTTTGAACCAGAAAAGGATAAGCCCTCCTAGGATACAGGACAGGGTAATGACCAAGGGAATTAAAAAACCTTTTCTCTGAGCCATGCCTTACTGTACGGGGATCCGGGTATTCTGTCAAACACCCTATACCATGCCCATTTGGGTGATTTGCTGAACTGCATCGCGGAGGGCCGCTCGGCAGTCCGCCACCTCACGCGTACCGTTATAGGGTGCCCATTTGGGTGATCTGCTGAATTTCATCGCGGAGGGCCGCAGCCTGCTCAAACTCCAGTTTCTTGGCGTGTTCCAGCATCTCTCTGTTCAATGCCGCAATGAGCTGTTTCCGCTGGCTCGGAATGAGGAGGTTGTAGGACTTCTTGAGGACCTCTATGGACAGCACAGCCGCATCTTTTTCTTCTGTGGCATGGCGCACCAGAATATCGGCAATGGCCTTTTTCACCGTAGTGGGAGTGATGTGGTGGGCCTGATTATAGGCCATCTGGATCTGACGGCGGCGGCTGGTTTCGGCAATAGCCTGGTCCATGGCGTCGCTCCTGCGATCCGCATACATCACCACCTTTCCCGCGGCGTTTCTGGCTGCCCGGCCTATGATCTGCACCAAGCTCGTGAGGGAACGGAGGAAGCCGATCTTATCCGCATCCAGGATCCCAATAAACGAAACCTCCGGCAGATCTATCCCTTCCCGCAATAGGTTGATCCCGACCAAAATATCGAAGGCTCCTTGCCTGAGCTGGGTTAGAATTTCCACCCGTTCAATGGTTTCTACTTCGCTATGGATGTACCGAACTTTGAGGCCCAGACCGGAAAGGTAATCCGTCAAATCTTCAGCCATCTTCTTGGTTAAGGTGAGGATCAGAGACCGTTCCCCTGCGGCAATGCGGCGACGAACCTCCCCGTAAATGTCCTCCATTTGACCCTCGCTGGGGCGGACCTCTATCTCCGGGTCTAATAATCCGGTAGGCCGGATGAGCTGCTGCACCACCCGCGTTGACTGGTCCAGCTCGGTCTTGCCAGGGGTGGCAGAAACAAACACGGTCTTGCCCAGGCGTTGGACAAACTCTTCGTAACGCAGGGGCCGATTATCCAAGGCGCAGGGAAGACGAAAGCCGTAGTCCACTAGGTTCGTCTTCCGGCTTCGATCCCCGGCGTACATGGCCCCCAACTGAGGCAGGGTTACATGGCTTTCGTCAATAAAGGTGAGATGCCCTGGCGCCCCATGAGGGGTCTTGGGGAAATAATCGATCAGCGTGTCTGGAGCCGAACCAGGAGCGCGGCCTGCCAAGGGCGCAGAGTAGTTTTCAATCCCCGGACAATACCCCATTTCAGTAAGCATTTCGATATCGTATTCCACCCGGGTCTTGAGCCGTTCCGCTTCCAGGGACTTGCCCTGGGTGTTAAGGAAGGCATAACGCTCGGCAAGCTCGGTTTTAATGCGTTCCAAGGCATGCTGGATCATGTCTTGGGGCATGACGAACTGTTTCGCCGGATAAATCATGGCCCGGTCAAGTTCCTCCAGGACTTCACCGGATAGGGGATTGACCCGGCGGATCCGCTCGATCCGGTCCCAATCCAGGTCCACCCGGTAGGCTTCCTCCAAGTAGGCAGGGTAAATCTCTAGGGTATCCCCTCGCCGGCGAAAGCGGCCCCGATCGAGGACCGCATCATTGCGCTCGTATTGAAGCTCCACGAAACGCCGGGTAAGGGCATCCACATCAATGGTCTCTCCCAGGGAAAAGGTAGCGGTCATTTTACGGTAAATCTCCGGGGTAGCCAGACCGTAGATACAGGAAACCGTGGCCACGATGATCACGTCTTCCCGTTCCATGAGGCTTCGGGTAGCGGAAAGCCGCATCCGGTCAATCTCCGTGTTAACCGAAGCATCTTTTTCGATATACAGGTCCCGGCTTGCCACATACGCCTCTGGCTGGTAGTAATCGTAGTAGGACACAAAGTACTCTACCGCATTATGGGGAAAGAAACCCCGAAATTCCCGGAAAAGCTGGGCTGCCAGGGTTTTGTTGTGGCTGATGATGAGGGTGGGCATCTGGACCGCTTCGATGATCTTCGCCATAGTGAAGGTCTTACCCGAACCGGTAACCCCTTGGAGGGTTTGATAGGGATCCCCAGCTTTGATACCTGCTGCCAAAGTCTGAATAGCCTCCCCCTGATCCCCTGCAGGACTGAAGGGAGAGACCAGTTCAAATGCACGCATCATTTCAGATACTATTAAGTGATAAGACTTTGCAAAGCTCCCTGTTTTTTAAGGGTATGAATATAGTCTGCATATTTTATATCACTCATGGCGATATGGGTTAATATCCAATCCCGCAGGAAGCGGACAAAGTTATTAGGCACAAAGGTCTTACCGTTCTCAAAGTTCTTCACTTCTGCCAAAACCTGTTTGACGAAAGTGGTATGCTGTACTTTATGGGTCGCCAATTCAGGGAAGTTGATACGCTCCATGATCCGTTCTTCCGAAGTAAAATGGAACTGGACATAGTCCACTGCGTTGCGGATGACTTCCTTGAAATAGACCCGAGCTTTTTCTTCGCCCTCCCGGCAGGCATCATACAGCTTATTCGTCAGCACGAGCAGCTCCTTATGCTGTTCGTCAATAGAGGGGATTCCCACCGAATACCGATCTTCCCATACCACAAAAATCTCTTTTTCCATCATTAACGTCCTTCCTTATATAAAAATATTCCACCTAAACTAGGCGTTTGTATCCTACGAGAACTCGTAAAAGGTTAGTCCCTACGTGCTTCCGGGGCAGATTCTGAAGAGATAAACACTTCTGCTGCTAAGGATTCCTTCTTAAAATATCTGATGTAATTCCCATACTTTTGATCTTCTTGAGCGATATGGGTTAATATCCAATCCCGCAGGAACCGGGCAAAGATATTGGGCACGATTGCCTTTCCGCTCTCAAATTTTTTCACCTCTTCCAGTACTTTCTTCACAAAATTCTCATGCTGCTTCTTGTGCTCAGCTGCTTCCGGAAACCCAATCCGTTCCATGACTTGTTCTTCCACAGAGAAGTGAAGATGTATATAACGCACAATTTCGTGTATAGCCTGTTTGAAATAAACTTGCCCTGCCTCAGCACCATGCGTACAGGCAGCATAAAGCTCAGCCGTAAGCTTGACCAATGCTTGATGCTGTTCATCAATTTGCGGAATACCCACTGAATACGTATCTTTCCATGTAATAAATGTAATTTCGTTCATAAAATACTCCTTGCATAGGGTCGAGAATAATACGAAAATACTCCTTCATTTACAGTGGTTTTAGTTTACTATAGGACGTTGGGTGTGTCTATAGCATAATAAACAGAAAAAGGATGTCAGGATGGATCTCAGGTGAATCGGTTTTTAAGCAAGGCTAGGACATCCTCCGCTTCGGCAGCGCAGGCCCCCGGAGTCTTGGCCTCAGGATATTCCACCAGGTGGGAGGGGATCTCTGCAAGAAAAGGAGAGGGACTGCACTCGATAGTGCCCTGGAGGCGCCGCCGCTTCAGGCAGCTTGAGATAAAGAGCTTGTCCCGGGCCCGGGTGATGGCCACATAAAAGAGCCGCCGTTCTTCTTCTAGGTCTCCATCCCCTTCTTCAAGACTCCGTGCATGGGGGATGATGCCGTCTTCAGCGCCGGCAATGAAAACCACGGGAAATTCCAGCCCTTTGGCTGCATGGATGCTCATCAGGTTTACCTTGCCCTTATCCGTATCCCCTGCACCATCCTCCCGGGTGATGAGGCTGATGCGATTAAGGTAGGGATAGAGGGTGGGGTCCAGGTTGTCCGGATCATGCTCCCAGTAGGCGATGGATTCGATAAGGGAACTGATATTGGCAAATTTCCACCGGGCCACCTGTTCGTTCTTGCTGAATTCCGTAACCAGGTAGCCCCAATAATCAATCTCCTCGACCAATGCCCGGACTTTTTGGGAAAGCCCCCGTTTTCCCAGGAGGGCTTCCTTGTATCCTTCAATGAGGGTCATAAAGCTATCCATATCGGCATTGTCGGTTTCCTGGAAACTCTGATCCCTAAAGGTGTCGGTTGCATACCGAAGGATGCTCATGGCGCTCCAGAGGGAGGAATGATTTTGCCGGGCTAATGCAGCCAGGGCTGCCACGGTGGTTTTCCCGATACCCCGCCGGGGGGTATTGATGATCCGCAAGAGGTTCACATCGTCATCGGAATTGGCAATGATCCTAAGATAGGAGATAATGTCCTTGATCTCCTTGCGCTGGAAGAAACTGGTTCCTCCAGAAACCCGATAGGGGATGTTTTCCGCTAAAAAGGCCTCTTCAATGCTGCGGGTCAAGGCATTGGTCCTGATGAGGACCCCGAAATCATTGTAGGTGAGCCCTTCCTTGAGGCGGATCTTCTTAATCTCCCCTACAATGAAATCCGCCTCATCCCGTTCGTTTTGCGGGGTGAAGATCTGGATGGGCTTCCCTCCGCCATTCCCAGACCAGAGCTTTTTCTCTTTTCGGTTGGTATTGTTGGAGATGACCCCATTGGCAGCTTCCAGAATGGTGGTGGTAGACCGGTAATTCTGTTCCAGCTTGATCTCCAGGGTTCCGGGAAAATCCTGTTCAAACATGCGGATATTTTCGTAGTTGGCCCCCCGCCAGGAATAGATTGACTGGTCATCGTCTCCTACCACGCAGACATTCTTTTCTATAGGATCCGCCAGGAGCCGCATGAGCCGGTACTGGGTAAGGCTCGTATCCTGAAATTCATCCACCATGATATACCGATACCGGCGCCGGTATTTTTCCAGAACTTCGGGGCAGCCCTCAAGGAGTGCAATAGGGATGACCAGGAGATCCTCAAAATCCAGGGCATTGAAGACTTTAAGCCGCTGCTGATACTCCTCATACACCGGTTCAAAGGCAGCATTCGCCCCCTCTCCCCAGCGGAGCCGGCCCAGCTTAATGTTGGAAAAGAGCTGCCCCAGGGCATAGAGGTCTACTCCTTCGGGGGAAAGCTTACACTCCCTAAGACTGTCTTTTATCAACTGCATTCTATCGGTTTCATCGTAAATCGAAAAATTGGTACGGTATCCGAGGCGCTCGATTTCGTCCCGGAGGATCTTGACCCCAAAGGCGTGGAAGGTACTGACCGTCAAGTTTTGCAGCTTCTTCCGGGTCAGGGCTTTAACCCGCTCCTCCATTTCCCGGGCGGCTTTGTTGGTGAAAGTTAGGGCCAGGATCGCGGACTGGGGTATGCCTCGTTCCAGCATATAGGCAATCCGGTAGGTGATGACTCGGGTTTTCCCCGAACCTGCGCCGGCAATGATCAGCACCGGACCGTGGATCGCTTTTACGGCGCGGATCTGGGGCCCGTTTAAGGATTCCCCTGCTGCCTCGCCAGTATTACTGGAAAACATTCGGGTATGAACGGCCATGGGAGTACCTCATAAACCTTCCGTGGAAAGCAGGGCTGCCAGGCGCCTGCCTGCCTTTCCCCGGTGGCTTATCCGGTTCTTCTCTTCTTCCGTAAGCTCCGCCACGGTACAGCTCCGTTCGGGAATAGAGAAGATAGGGTCATAGCCGAAACCGCCCCGCCCCCGTTCTTCCCGGAGGATCTCCCCTTCCAGGATTTCCTGAACTGCGAAGAAGCGATCCTGGCTCAAGAGAACCACCATGGCGCAGACGAACCGGGCCCTCCGCTGAGGGTTATCCCCCAGTTCTTCCAGAACCAGGGTATTGCGGGCTGAGGGGCTGAGGGTTTCCCCCTCCCGGGCCCCATACCGGGAAGAATAAATCCCCGGCCTGCCCTCCAGGGCATCCACGCACAATCCTGAGTCATCTGCAATAACCGGCTCTTTGAGCAGCCGGTACAGGGCCTTTGCTTTGATGAGGGCGTTGTCAAAAAAGGTGTTTCCTGTTTCAGGAGGATTGAAATCAAAGATCCCTCCCTCCGGTGGGATTTTAATGCTATGGCCCGATAAAATGGCCGCCAGTTCCGTTTGTTTATGGGTATTTCCCGTAGCAAACCAAAGAGTCATAGGCTGATAGTACCATATCCGATCAAGGAAGGCTACGCCCCCAGGGAATCGAGGTACCCTCCGGGTGGACCGTCCATTCCACCAGGGAAGCAGGAAGCGGTACCAGGTACGGCGCCGAGGGCTATTCCGCTTTTCCAGGGCGGGTTTTTTATGCCTTCCACAGTCTAGGTTTCGGAGGGTTCCCCAGCTTTCGGAGGAGGCTCACACCCGCCTTAGTGGGAGGTTCACACCCGCTCTAGTGAGAGGTTCCACCCATCAGGGGACATCTCCCAGCCTTCGCATACCCTGTCAGCTATGGTACTTGCCGCTATTTTCGGTATTGCATTGTTTAAGCTCCTGGATAATAATGAAGTAATCATAGCTACAGGTCTGTGAGCCCTACGGGGACGGGTGCATAGCGTATCATCAGGCAGGAGGCGGTATAAGAACCTATCGAATCCTGAAAAACCCTTGCCCTGAAGATAAACATACCGGGAGCGTATAATTAAGAGAGGAATACATGGCTGAACTAACCGGAACCAAGACGGAAAAAAATTTGCAGGCGGCTTTTGCCGGAGAATCCCAGGCCCGTAATAAGTATACCTATTACGCATCCAAGGCAGAGAAGGAGGGCTATAATCAGATAGGAGCCCTCTTTAGAGAGACTGCGGAACAAGAGAAGGAACATGCCAAGATCTGGTTCAAGCTGCTGCATGGGGATACCGTACCTGATACGCTTACCAATCTCAAAGACGCCGCAGCAGGGGAACAGTATGAGTGGACCGATATGTATGCCACCTTTGCCAAGGAAGCCAAGGAAGAAGGCTTCCCCCAAATCGCCACGCTTTTTTCCCTCGTCGCCGCGATTGAGAAGGAGCATGAGCAACGGTACCGCAAACTCCTCGCCAATATCGAGGGGGGCCTGGTTTTCTCCCGGGAAGGGGAACAGATATGGCAATGCAGCAATTGCGGTCATATCCTGATTGGCAAGAAAAGCCCTGAACTATGCCCGGTCTGTAAACATCCCCAGGGGTATTTTCAGATCAAAGCAGAAAACTATTAATCCTGAGGGCCGCTCCAGAATCCTCTTGGCTGAGAGGCATCGGGGGAAAGGCTTTGTAGAGGGCTGGCCTGGAAGACCAGTCCTGGAGCCCCTCAGGGAGCTTCCGGTTTCCCCATCCTGGGTGGTGTATCTGAAAGATTTGGGAGGGGGCAGGGGTTTACCATGAATGGCGGTGATAGTACCAATAAAGGTACGGTTTTTATGTCTATTATTACTGTTTTACTGTTTACTTTAAGAATCCTCTTGTTATCAGCATAATAAAATACTATTTTTTCTTTTTTCTATCCAGTATGTATGCACTATCCCTCAAAAGTATCTTATAACCGGATCTTTTCTAACCACTGAATAGTTTCTCAAGGTATACGTTATATATGTATGGCTATGGTGTATGCAAGTAGTAATGCTGTTTAGTAGCTACCGGGGGAGGGTATCTTGAGTATACGGCAAATACTGGACTTGTTCGAGAACCCGGTTGGTTCTCGAACAAGTCTCAAAAAAACGTGGATTTCTTAATAAAATCCACGTTTTTTATCGTTTTTTAAGCGGAAGTTGTTAGGAAACTGAGGTTTCCGAACAACTCTACTATTTAACGGCCAAGGCATTCATTATGTCCAT
>JAIRLU010000250.1 GCA_031259215.1 Treponema sp.
GAGTTGTTCGGAAACCTCAGTTTCCGAACAACTTCCGCTTAAAAAACGTGGATTTTATTAAGAAATCCACGTTTTTTGGAGACTTGTTCGAGAACCAACCGGGTTCTCGAACAAGTCCATTATAAAGAATTAAAAAAGTAAACGCCCATGCCCTGACGCTCATTCCGTAGGTCTTGACAGAAAGATACACAGTGTATATGTTCAATTTTACTAGGGAAGCAGGGTGCAATTCCCTCGCAAGTGCGTTACCGTACAGCCGGATTACTAGAGTCATATTTTTTGCGCATACCGAAGGATATGAAAATGACGGTTCCCTGATGAGTGAACCCCTCATAATCATACGTTTTGTCTGTGCGATGTGGCTTATTTTTATTTAAGAGGCCATGTTATGAAACGGCTTATCAAGAAAGCTCCAGGGGTTTTACGAAAATTGTTTGGGTTAGCCTTATGCACGGGCAATGTATTGTTTGTTCAGCCCCTTTGGAGTGGCGGCAGACAAGCATCGGAGGATAAACCCGCCACTGGGGCCAGTTCCGCAGGGGCGGTAGCATCCTCTGCTCAGGAGGATTCCCATTATCCGGTAAGGATCACCAATTACAATTATGAAAAACAACCGGTGCAGATGGTTTTTACCAAAGCGCCGGAACGGGTAGTGGCCGTATATCAGAATTCAATAGAAACCCTGCTGGCATTGGGCTTGGAGGATCGAGTCATCGCGGCCGCGGGCTTGGACCACGAGGTAAAGCCCGAATGGGCTATGGCTTTTGCCAAGATCCAGTATCTCACCGAATTTACGCCAAACAAGGAACGGGTGATTATGTTACAGCCGGATTTCATTCTGAGTTGGTATTCCCTATTCGATGAAAAACGGCTAGGGGAAGTCGATTATTGGCACACTCGGGGAACCAACACCTTTATTGCCGCCAATAGTGGTGTTTCCACCTCTGCCAGTCTAGAAAAAGAATATCAGGATATTCTGACCCTGGGTACGATTTTCAATGTGGAAGAAAAAGCCCACGTTATCGTAAACCAAATGCGAGCTGAGGTGGATAAAGTTGTCGCCTATGCCCAGGGTAGTACAAAAAAGAGGGTCCTGATTATGGAGACCCAAAGTAATGGCCTGCGTATATACGGACGAAACGCCTTAGGAGGCGATATGGCCACCAAGCTGGGGGCGGATGTGATCATTACCGAATCAGGGCTTATCTCTGCAGAAGCCCTGATAGGACATAATCCTGACTGTATCTTTATGGTTTACTTTGGTTCAAGCGCCGATAAGCAAACCGCTGATGCTGCAGTGAACCAGATTACCGGTAATCCTGCTTATGTAAGCCTGTCCGCGGTTAAAAACAAGCGGGTCTTCTCCATTCCCCTAGGAGAGATGTATTGCAGCGGTATACGCACCCTTGACGGGATTATCACCTTGGCAAAGGGAATGTACCCTGAATTGTACCAGTAAGTAATGCCGGTTAGTCCGACGCAACAAAGAGGGATCCCGGGAACACCCGCCTATCTTGGGGTTTCTCTCGTATTAGCGCTCTTATTGGTTTTATCGATCCTTACGGCGGTAACCATCGGCACGGTGCATATCCCGATTAAGGATGTGTATCAAGTCATCGTATACGAGCTATTTCGTTTTGATACCTTCGGTGAATTAGCCGAAGGGCCGGTACACGATATTGTATGGTTAATACGGCTTCCCCGGATTATGCTCGCTGCCGCGGTGGGGGGAGGATTATCGGTGTGCGGAATCGTCATGCAGGCAATCGTAAAAAATCCCCTGGCAGATCCCTATATCATCGGTATTTCCTCGGGGGCCTCCCTCGGTGCGACCTTGGCGATTCTTTTAGGAATCGGCGCCTCCTTGGGTAGCGGATACGTCGGCGTGGTCGCAGCAGCAGGGGCATTTCTGGTTTCTCTGCTGGTAATGACCGTGGCAAATATGGGTTCCCGGGCGAGTTCCATAAAGCTGCTCTTGGTGGGGATCGCCATTGGTTCGGTATGTTCGGCATTTTCCGGATTTATTACCTTTATCACCGATGATCGCCAAGGAATACAGCGGATCGCCTACTGGTTAATGGGCAGCGTGGCTGCGGCGAATTGGACATCAAACCGGATTATCTATGTGGTGGTCATCAGCGGAGTACTGTTTTTTATTACCCAATACCGGACGCTGAATTTAATGCTCCTGGGAGATGAGGTTTCGATCACCTTGGGTACGGATTTACACTGGTACCGGCATCTCTATCTCCTGGTATCCGCGGTGCTGATCGGTTTTATCGTGTACGCTTCCGGTATGATAGGTTTTCTGGGATTGATCATCCCTCACTTGGCAAGAATGTTTTTTGGACCGGATCATAAAAAGATTATTCCCCTGGCCCTCTTGGGGGGCGGTATCTTGCTGATCTGGGCGGATGTCCTTTCACGGGTGGTGATTCCGAACGCGGAACTTCCCATTGGTATACTTCTATCCATGATCGGCGCCCCCTGTTTTATCTATTTGGTTTTCAGAAAAACCTATGGCTTCTGAGGTGGTGCCTGATGCGGATAAGGGGTGAACATATTTCCATCGTACTCGGGGGAAACGAAATTCTCCAGTCCGTTTCTCTTGACACAGGAGATAACCAATTTATCGGTATTATTGGTCCCAACGGCAGCGGGAAGACCAGCCTGCTCAAATGTATATACCGGGTGTTAAAGCCTCAGGGAGGGATCATGTTCCTCGACGGCAGGGATATGCGTACCCTTCCTCTCAAAGAGACCGCCAAGAAAATGGGGGTGGTATCCCAGCATAACTACTACAACTTTGATTTTACCGTTCGGGAAATCGTATTAATGGGGCGGGTTCCCCATAAAAAACCGATGGAACCGGATAATCCTACAGATTTTAGCGTGGTGGATGAGGCCCTTAAAACCGTAGAAATGGAATCCTTTGCGGACCGGCAGTTTTCTACCTTGTCAGGAGGGGAACAGCAGCGGATCATCCTGGCCCGCGCTTTGGCCCAACAGACAAAATGCCTGATTCTGGATGAACCGACCAATCATCTGGATGTTAAACACCAGTTTCAGCTTTTAAATCTCCTCAAAAGATTGAACCTGACGGTTATCGCGGCTCTGCATGATTTAAATCTGGCGGTTTCTTACTGTGATTATATCTATGTGTTGAAAGGGGGGATCCTTAAAGGTTCTGGAAGTCCCAAAACACTGTTAACCGTGGAATTTTTACGGGACATCTATGAGGTAGATACAAAAATCCTCGAAGATCCGGAAAGCAGTAGCATACATATCCTATTTTGTAGGGAAGAAACATGAAACAGCTTGCCTTGCCTGCAAACTGCTTAAAAACTCCAGTAGTATGTAGCAGCCCTGCCATAACAAAAAGGGTCAAGCGGCCTTGTCTCCTCGTCTGTGAAGCTATGGGTTCCCAGCCGTATCGGCAACCCTGTTTTCCGGCCTCCTATGCTTTCGCAGCCAAAAGCCATCTTCCCCTCTTGGCTTCATGATAGATTTCTCGTAAAAATTCCGGGGTTAACCGTGCGGAGGTTTCTTTGCGCTTAGGCTGAGCGCGGGAAGGGAACCCGTTTGATCACCTGCAAGACATAATCATCCCTTTCCGGCGGGGGCAGCTTATCAATGGCAGGATCCCAGGAATTGTACAGAGCTTCTACCCGCAGCGACCCGGAGAAATCTCGGGGCAGGACAATTTCCGTCGTAAAAGGATGAGGCGGCCCTTCTCCCAAAATAAAGCGAATCGAATTCTGTTCATGGTTTAGTTCAAAAGGCATAGGCGCCGCATAAATCACCGGCAGGGTTCCTGTTTCCGGCTCAAGGTACAGGGCGAAACACCGAGGGGTCCCCTGGGCTTCCAGGGTGATCCTCAGGGTCTGTCTTTCCAGAAAGGGCAGGGTAGTACTCCGTATCCTCAGGATCGGCGCGGCTTTCTGCCCTTCCCCGGCAGGCTGTTCGTCTAAAGTAGTTTCAATAATGGTACGCCTCACCGGCGCCGGGGGAAGATGCATCCCCAGGTGCTGGGTATAGAAAACCAGGGCCCCCAAGGTACCGCTTATGAGTACCAAGGAGAACATGAGACGATAGAGGAAAAAAGAACCCTTGCTTTTTTGCTTGGGCCGTTCCAAAAGGGCAGTACCCCGTTCCAGGATGAGCATAAAAGGAAGGGTTATAATCGCCAGGTACAGGGAGATGACCCGATTTTCAGCGAGGAATAAGGCAGCCAGTCTTCCCGATGCAAAGGGCAGCGTTCCTGCAGCAGACTGGAGCAGGAGGAACAAGAGTTCCAAAGCCCGCAAGGGGGTAATCACCGCGCAAAGGTATACCAGCACCGGAATTGGTATGACCCCCCCTAAAAAGGTAAACAGTAACACCCACATAAAGACCGGTATAAAGGTAATGTTCAGCCCCGCGGCGATAAACACCCCCAGGATTACCAGGATCACCGCGGCATTACCGTAAAGATTTGCTTTTTTCGGTATGGGTATGAAATCCAGCAGGGGAAAGAGCGCTGAAAGGAACAGGAGGGCCAGGACCAGCTTGAACCCTGCCCTGCCATAGTCTGCCAAAGAGAGGGGCAGGTTATAGTGTCTTGCCACCAGGGAGATCAAGGAACCTGCGGCCTCGAGGGCGATCACCAGGAAGGCGAGAAAGATAAGGGGTATCCAGAAGTAGCGGATGAATATGCGCCACTGAACAAGCACCAGATCACGGTATACAATTGAATAGACCAAAAACAGAAAAAAGAGGGCCCCCATAACCAGCATGAAGAGGAGCACGGTGAGACCTTCTGGGATAAAAAAATAGTTCCCTAAACAATTGATAATAATATAATGATAGTCCAGGTTTCCCGTTACCAAGTGGAGAGAATCGGCATATTCGGCCAGTACCCCAGCGAGATACCCTCGTGAAAGGAGGGAGTCAGCCGCCGGAGGGCCTTCCCTGGTCCCAAAGGGCAGGCTGACGGGTACCTTCTTTTCAGGTGAACCGGTTATATAGAGGGCATGCATGTCTTGCCTCAAGGTACGGTTCATGACCTTGGGCCCTTCTACCAGCTTCAGTCGGTAGAGTTCGTTAAACGTAACCGCCAAACTATAGGGGACCTGCCGGGAATCCCATACCTTTACCAGGGATTCCAGTACGGTCAGCGCGGCGATATACTCCCCGCTTCCGTGATGGATGACCAGGGATTGGGGGGGGCTATCTATGTCCAGGTACACTAACAGGGTGTGCTCTGGATTATCCACCGTGGCGTAGAGGTCTTGTAAGCCGAGATGGGATACTTTCTGCTGATCCGCAGGCAGTTGGGAGACTTCATCGCCGAGAAAAGCAACCCGGATACTTATGGAAGACCCATAGGCACGTATATGCTCGATAAAAGCAAGCCCCAATTCAACCCCAAAGGGCAGTTCCCCTGGGACATCTCCAGGATAAGCGCCTGCTTCATGACTGGATAGGGGAATCCCCAATACCAAGGTTTCAACCGCCTCAGCCTCAGGATGGGGGGAACGAGGCAGCGCCACATGCACCGACGAACCAAATCCCCCATAATCGGCAAAAAGGGATCGTTCTTCAAAGGGAATCTGTCGTTCCTTGAGCAGGGTAATCAGGGTATGCGTACGAAGCGCTTCCTGGGCGTCTATTCCTGCAGAAAACCAGCAGCAAAAAAAAAGGAAAACAACCAAACCAAACCGTCTCGGAATTACTGCCACTGGTTTAAGCATAGTTCCTGGTATCGTCCTGCGTCAAGAATCCCCGGATAAACTCTCAGAAAACCGGTGGGCCAGCTCGGTCTTTCGGTCTTCCTTTATATAAATCGTAAGCCTGCTTGACCCACAAAACATAACCCCTATGAAGCAAGCTCGTCGAACCGTGGGTTCCTGTTTCCCGGAAAAAAAAATCTCAGGATCCATTGTATATTCCTGACCCTTATGGTATACTATCTCTATCCACAGCCTTCTGTGGATAGTCCAACGGCAAAAGGCTGGATGTAAACAACCACCTAGGGAGGGTTTATGGTGGATATTTTTCCCAAAAGAGAAGCGGAATTGCTGGAATGGTTTAACAATTTCAGCGCTGTCCTTACGGAGCATGCTTCGGCATGGAATATTCCCGCAGATGTGGCAAGCGGCTTGACTGCAAAGGTTGCCGCCTACGAAAGGATCTATGAGGCGGCAAAAGGTGAGAACCGCACGAAGGCGCTCATGCTCGAAAAGAACGAGACGCGAGACGCCCTCAAGTCCGACCTGCGGAACATTAAGAACAAATATATTGACTATAATGACGAGGTTACTGTCCCTGATCGTGAACGACTGGGCTTGCCTCTCCGGAATCGGCACCATAGGTCCAAGCCAAAGCCTGTAAGCCGCCCCACGCTGGAAGTGCTGCCGACAAACAACCGCCAGCATACGGCAATAGCGATCAATCAGGGAACCGGCAAAAAGACAAAGCCCGAGGACGCCTACGGGGTGCGGTATGTATGGGAAATTCGGGACACTGCTCCTGCAAACGCCAACGAGTTGCGGCATTCGGTTTTTCGCCGGAAAACTCAGGAAGTGTTTGACTATAACGAGGAAGACCAGTGGAAAAAGGTTTTCTACGCGGCTTGTTACGAAAACGCCAAAGGTGAGACTGGTCCGTGGAGTGATATGATAGAGGAGATTATACCATAATAGAGTTGTTCAGAAACCTCAGTTTCTGAACAACTTCCGCTTAAAAAACAGCAAAATGCGGAGCATTTTGCAAGACTTGTTCGATAACCAACCGGGTTATTGAACAAGTCCAAT
>JAIRLU010000042.1 GCA_031259215.1 Treponema sp.
CATTTTTGGCCGCGACTTTGTAATAATAGGTGGTTGAAGCCTGCAAGCCGCTGTTCGTGAACGACGTATACGCCGTGCCGTCACTTCCGCTTACAGCCACGTACTCACCCTCCGCGGCATCCGAACGGTACACACTATACGTTTTCGCTCCCTCCACAGCATTCCAGCTCACCCGAATGCTGCTCGCCGACAGCGCCGTTGCGCTTACCCCCGCAGGTATTGCCGGCGCCGCTATTGTAACGGCCACGGCGGGAGACTGCTCCCCCGTCCCCGCAGCGTTCCGCGCCGCGACTTTGTAATAATAGGTGGCGGAAACCTGCAAGCCGCTGTCCGTATACGACGTGTCTGTGATATCTCCGCTTATAGCGGCGTATTCGCCGTCAAGGGTATTTGAACGGTACAGAATATAGCTTTCTGCTCTGTCTACCGCATTCCAGCTCACTGCAATACTGCTCTCCGATTGCGCCGATGCGGATACCTGCGTAGGCGCGGACACCAGCCCCAAGGTTGTAGCGGATGTATACCCGGACAGAGGGCTTGTACCGGCGGCGTTCTTGGCCGCGACTTTATAATAATAGGTGGTGGAATTCCGCAACCCAGTGTCCGTATACGACAAGCCTGTGATCTCTCCGCTTATAGCGACATACTCGCCGTCCGCGGCGTCCGAACGGTACACAATATAACTCGCATTCGCCACATTATACCACTTCAGCTCGATGCTGTTCTCCGAAGCCGCAGAAGCAGTTATCCCGTGAGGCGTTGCCGGTACATCTTCGAATTCGCAGCCAGCGGTCAGCACCGCCCCGATCCATATCAGCATAACGCGGATCATGTTCATTGCAAATGTTTTCTTTTTCATAAGCTTTCTCCTAACAAGGGACAGTAGCTTTCGCAGCCTCTCCGAGCCTCCATGCTTATTCTTTCCTTCATTAGACTTTAGTCCGACACAAGTCTTGCAATTTTTCACCTTTAGGGCTGCGAAATTGCTGTTTTTTAGCGGAAGTTGTTCAGAAACTGAGGTTTCTGAACAACTCTAATTAAAGAAAGAAGTCCGCGAATTACACGAATTAACGCGAGTTAATGCTCATGTAGTCGAATAATTGGAGTTTATTCGCGGGCCCTCGTATTCCAGCGCACCAGGTTATTTACTTTGTCAATACAATTATTTAAACTGACGCTCATGAGAGCCACCCGAGCATTGATATATATGGATCGGCTGAAAAAGAACATCGAAACCCTCCGAAACCGTATCGGCCCAAAGCCGCTGCTTTGTATGCCCGTTAAGGCCGACGGGTATGGTCATGGGGCAATACCCATTGCTCAAGAAGCCCTTCGTTTAGGGGCCGCGGTTCTTGCAGTCGCCACGGTCCAGGAAGGAGGGGAGCTCCGGAAGGCCGGGATAGATACCCCGATCCTGCTCTTTTCCATTCCCCTTCCCGCAGAACTGGACGAACTAACGGCATATCAGCTCAGTCCCTTTATTGCGGATAAGGAATGTGCTAAGGCCCTTGCGACAGCAGCTTACCGGGCAGGGGTACGCCTCCAGGTGCACCTCAAGATCGATACCGGTATGGGCCGGGTCGGTTGTCGTCCTGAAGCCGCGACAGAACTGGCAGGGTACATCGCCTCCTTTCCATCATTACACTACGCCGGTACAGCCACCCATTTGGCCAAGGCAGATTCTCCTGCAACCGATGCCCGAGCCTATACCCAAAAACAGCTTGCCCGATTTAATGAAGCTCTCGGCGCCATCAGAAAGGCTGGTTTCGATACGGGTATCGTACATGCCGCCAATTCTGGGGCGGCGGTTTTGCACGAGGATGCATATTTCGATATGGTACGGCCGGGAATCCTCCTTTACGGATATCCTCCTTCTGCGGAATTAGCCTCCTTGGTGCAGGTGGAACCGGTGATGGACCTGGTTACTTCGGTGGTGTTTATCAAAAAAGTTGCCCCAGGAGAGGCCCTTTCCTATGGAGGAACCTGGATTGCCCCAGGGGATCGGATGATTGCCACCCTGCCAATAGGATACGGTGATGGGCTGCCTCGGGGATTAAGCGGTACGCTTCAGGTACTTATCCGGGGAACCCTCTACCCGGTGGTGGGGAGGATTTGCATGGATCAATGTATGGTTGACCTCGGGCCGGATACGGAGGTGCGCCGCTGGGATCCGGTAATCATCTTTGGAGGCACCCGGGGAGCCCTGAGCGCTGGGGATCTCGCGGCACAACTGCATACCATTCCTTATGAGATTACCGGTAATATCAATAAACGGGTTCCCCGATTGTATTGCTAAGGGGCTGTGGTGATGCCTTCAGCCACCCATTGAATGATGACGTCCAATCGTTTCCTGATAGCTGAAGGGATATCAACCTGGGAAGCGACGAAGTCCGATACATCCGTACCCGCAAGGCTGTACACTAATACCCCTTCGGTGATGGGTTCAAAATACAGTTGGGCAATGAATTTATCTTCTTTAATTACCGGGATAAATAGATAGGTGAGACTCTTAAAATTGGACAAGGTGTACAATAAGCCCCATCCATTCACGGAAATATCAGCCCGATAGTAAGAATTCCCGAAATTAACATCCTTGAGGCGAATATAGATGGTTTCCGATACCGGTACTGCTGTTGCCCGAGGCGGATCTGGAATAGGGGAAAGCTTTTTGGGACTCACAATCCTGGTAGCATCTTCAAACAGGGGGGTCTCCTCTTTTCGAGTAAAGGAATGGTATAAACGGCCTTTCAAACCCCGGATATTTCCAATGGCATTATAGATACGGGTAAAGGAAACCGGTTGGGTCGTGGGAATAACGAGGAGGGATTCAGTGAGGTATGCAGGATGCTGCTTAAGTACGGAACCGGAAATAGCAGCCTCTAATGCTGAGGCCGCTAATAAGGTCAAGCCTGCAGTGGTTTGGGTAGATACGACAAAGCCTTCCGGTGAAAAAGCCCGCCTTTTGGTAGCTTCATCAAGCCGGGGAAAGAGCAGGTCAAAAGAACGGTTCTCCCCCCTGAGGGGTACGCTCCCCGCGAGGAGCATACTCAGGAGGATACAAACGTGGAAACCCCTTATGTTCATCATTTTTTTCCTTTTTATTGTATTGGACTTGTTCAATAACCCGGTTGGTTATCGAACAAGTCTTGCAAAATGCTCCGCATTTTGCTGTTTTTTAAACGGAAGTTGTTCAGAAACTGAGGTTTCTGAACAACTCTATTGTATCATAAAACCTTTTTCAAAACCCCAAGTTGGGGTGAAAAAGGCTCTGAAAAACCAGTCAAAGGAGCGGCTTTTCCTTTATCGCTCGGCTTGCTTTTCCAAAATCTGACCTTGGGAAAAAGCCCCATACCTTAATACGCCCCCTTACCTCTGATAACCGCTCCCAGCGTTTTGTATAATACCCACAAATCAAGCCATACAGACCAGCTTTGCAGGTAATAGGTATCAAAGGCCACCCGCTCTCCATAGTCCGTATCAGAGCGGCCTGAAACTTGCCACAGTCCGCTCAAGCCCGGTTTGACCGAAAATATGCGGTCAAAATCTTCACCGTATTTTTTAGCCTCATCCTGTACAATGGGCCGAGGTCCCACGAGGCTCATCTCACCTTTGAGGACATTGATCAATTGGGGGAATTCATCCAAGCTGGTTCTCCGCAGGAATTTACCGATCCCCGTTATCCGGGGGTCATGTTTCAGCTTATGACTTGCCTCCCATTCTTCCTGCATCTTGGAATTCGAGGCCAAAAGGGCCTGTAAACGCTGATCCGCATCCATGACCATGGACCTGAATTTATAGGCCTTAAAGGGGACGCCCTGTAAGCCCAGCCGGGTATGGCCATATAAAACCGGCCCCGGGGAATTGATTTTAACCAGTAAGGCGATTACCAAGAATAAAGGTAAGAGCAGCAGGCCTCCGATGATAACGATACTGATATCCATAAACCGTTTAATAGCCCAATTCCAGGGCATTTTGAGTCTATTGCTGGTTACAAAACCGAGAATACCATCAAAATCCCGAATGGACATCCAGATATTGGTAATATTAAAAAAATCAGGGATCAGCACGTTATAGCGAAAGGCAGCTACCGAGTAATTCAGCAGCTTCCTGAGGGCTTTTTGATCCAGTTCAGGCATCGCGACAATGGCCATTTTGATGTTAAAGCGCCTGACAATTTCAGGTCCGATCCGGGTATCATGGATTATGGGAATGTGCCGATAGACGCTTTCTTCCTCATGCCCATCATCCAGTATAAGCACCGGCACGTATCCTAAGCGCTCGCTTTGGAGTAAACGGTCCACAATACTGCGGCCTAGGCTTCCGCCTCCATAGATCACCGCGGGAATACCTCTCAACGTGGTTTTACGGAGTATGGTATGCATCATACTGCGGCAAAAGAGCAAAATAACCGTGGAAAAGCCGAAACTGATGATAAAAGCCACGGAAATCGCATCGAATTCCTGGTCTTCAATGTACCGGGAAAAAATGATCCCTCCGTGGGCCATCAAGGAAGCGATAAAAAGATGCCGAAGCTCCTCTGCCGGGGCCAAGGAAACCCCGGGATAGAGATTGCTGATCTGGAAAATCAGAATAAACACCGGTAAATAGGGCCAATAGGTAACAAAGGATTTAAAATTGATGAGCCCCAGATCATAGATGTTCACCCAGAAAAAACCCGCGCCAAAGGAAAGCATGACCCCCAATAAATCGGATAGAATTAAGGCCCCTCTAATAATGACTGAACTCGTCCTGTGATATCGAAGCCGGTACCACCTATCAAAATCGGCTAAGGTCATACTTATACCATGATAAAAAAAAAGAGTTTTGACAATAGTAAGATCATTTCATGGATGCAGAAGGGTTTTGGGAAGAACAAGCCCTGTTCATCGGTAATCCCTGGATAAGGCGAAGGAGGAACAAGACGAACTCAGCGCATGGAAGGGACCGGGTACAGGAATCTGCCCTGAGGATGTCTTACATCGCTCCCTTGTTCCCTGGTATTGTTGGTTCGGAGTGATGCCTACCGTTTCAGGAGGTCTGAATCGAGGATACCCCCTGTGGATATCCTCGTGATTTTTATGCCATTATACCACGCATTTTTGGAAAAAAGAATATTGCATTTTTTGGTAAAATAAGTAAACTAGTGAATCAGGTCTTAGCATAATAAAAGGTGCAATCATATAAGGAGGGTACCATGAAGAGTCTTAAAACACGTTTTTTTGTGATTTTTATCGGGTTAAGTACGGTTGCTGCTATGGGAGCAGGGTTGATCATGTATTTCCCATATCGCAATTATATCAAAGAAAGCTACCAGGATACCCTGAAGCGGACTGCCGCCATGATTAAAGTACAATACCCGGTGTTAGCGGATCCTGCTTATCTTACTGCAGAAGGACAAGAAGCCCGAGACCAGTACATCCAGTGGAAAAGTAGCCATCCGGAGCAGCATGTCCGTGCCTACCTAGAGGCTGAACCAGAGGTAGCAGCTGGGGTGTTTTGGAAAACCAACCAGGATCTCCGCAATATAGCGGAAGCCTTTGGGCTTGCCTCTATTTACGTGTTGGAACCAACCAACGGTAAATACCGCTTCCTTGTGGATTCAGATATGGTCTTATTAGGGGAGGATTACTTAGGAAAGGCTTACGACGATGACAATCTCCAAAGACTCAAAGAGTTGTATGGGACCGATTCATTAGGGGCAGACTTAGATACGGCATACCAAACTAAAACCATACAGGTGAGCCAAACGCCGGTAACGAGCCAGTGGGGGGTTTTGGTATCAGGGTTTCTCCCCATAGTCAAAGACGGGGCCGTAGTAAGCATTTTAGGGCTGGATTACAATATATCCTTCATAAAAGCGCTACAACAGCGTTCTGAAACCGCATTGGTCGTGGCATTGGCCGTGATGATTGTCGTTGCAGGGGTGCTGGCGTTTCTCGTGTCTTCCTCCCTCATCACCCCGATAAAAGAGGTGGAACATATTGCCGAATCCCTGGCAGCCCTCAATTTTAACGTGATCATACAGCACATAAGATCCGATGAAATCGGCATCATGCAGCGGGCATTGCTCCTCATACGGGACAGCCTCCACAAAGCTATGGAGGACAGCCGTAATGTCCATCTGGCTCAGATGTCCGCTACGAGCAAAGGCCTCTCCAGCATCGTAACCCAATCTTCTGCAGATCTGGAAGTTATTGCCGATTCTATGGATTCTGTCCAGACCAAGGCGGATTCCCAGTTACAATCGGTCAAGCAGACTGCCGGTTCCATCACTGACATTATTAGCCACATCACTTCCCTAGACCAGGCCGTAAAGACCCAAGGATCCCAGATTAACGAATCTTCCACCGCTATCGCCCTTATGGTAAAAAATAATGCCTCCATCCGCTCGGTGGCTACCCAGGCGGGAAATACTATCGCTATCCTCAGTACCTCCTCCGAATCAGGGCAAAAGTTACTCCGCCGGTTGAACGATGAAGTGGAACGGATCCAGAGCCGGTCCAAAGCCCTGCAGAATGCAAACCTGACCATTGCCAATATTGCGGCCCAAACTAATATTCTCGCCATGAATGCTGCCATAGAGGCGGCTCATGCCGGGGAAACAGGGCGGGGCTTTGCAGTGGTGGCAGGAGAAATCCGGAAGCTGGCGGAGCTTTCCAGTAAGGAGTCCGGGGCCATCTCCGAGGAAATCAAAGCCATGGAAGGGGCTATCGGACAGGTAACGGAAGTCTCCGGTGAAACGATGAGCGCCATGGAGAGTATTTTCAAAGAAATAAATGCCATGAACCGTTCCTTTGGGGTCATATACCAGGCAGTGGAGGAACAGTCTGCCGGAGGAAGCCGGATTCTTGAAGGCTTGAAGATAATCGAACAAATGACCGATCAGGTCCGGGAAGGAACCGGGGCGATACATCAGGGGAGTAATGTGATCCATAAAGAGGTAGAATCCCTGAAACTTATTTCCCATGAAGTACGGGAACAGGTACAAGAGGTGCGGCTGGCGAGCCACCATATTGGGGAATCCCTGGATAAGGCGAAGAAATTGGCCGAACAAAACCAGAGCGCGGCTTGATGATACCCTTACACCAGCGCTTTAGTTGGATAGGGAAAGGGCATATACTTTTTTGATAGTGATCTGAGGCTGTTCCAAAACCCAATGTATATGGGTTTAGGTGAATTAGTTCTATTCGGAACAGAATTACCGGAGTTCAGAACTAGATAATCGGGGTTAAAAACATGCCGGAATTCGGAAGTCCGGCGCGGGTTTTAGAACAGACTCATCTACCACGTATAATGGAAAAATTTTTGTACTGATCCAAGTAGCGCTAATTCATTGCCATATAATAGAGTTGTTCAGAAACCTCAGTTTCCGAACAACTTCCGCTTAAAAAACAGCAAAATGCGGAGCATTTTGCAAGACTTGTTCGATAACCAACCGGGTTATTGAACAAGTCCAATGAACAAGCTCTAGGGGGTTTTAACCGGTTTTTTACGTCATCATATTTTGTAGATCACCTCACAATTTTGTATCAAAAAGACTCATTCTTAGCTATTCAGGCTTACGTTGGAGTACGCTTCTTGATGATGTTATGGAGAGTATACTACATTAAAAGCATGAAAGGAACCGAAGGCCTCCTGTGGCAGCGCATCCGTAACAAACTGGAGGAAGGTGGTCGTTACTTTGTATTCTTGG
>JAIRLU010000191.1 GCA_031259215.1 Treponema sp.
TTTTCCTCTTCTCTTCAGTTTCTTCAGTAGAGTTGTTCAAAAACTTCAGTTTTTGAACAAATTCCGATAAAAAACAGCAAAATGCTCCGTATTTTGCAAGACTTGTGCCAACCAGGTTATCGAACAAGTCCAGTTTTGTCATAAAGACAGCCGATTCTAAAAATCAATCATGCTACACTTGTATAAAAATATATTATGATAAGGTATCGAAAATCAAGGAATTTGGGTTTCAAAATAGACAGAAAAAACTATCTGTCCCAAAATAGACAAAAGGGGCAAAGCATTGCGGAAATCAAACTCCAATAACCGCCAAGTCCGGAGGACGGGCTCATGGGTTTAATGGACGAAAAGCCGTACAAGAAAATTACCGTTTCGGATATTGGACTTGTTCGATAACCAACCGGGTTATTGAACAAGTCCAATATCATTCCTATTTATATAACAGCTCTTTTTTTATAAATTTGTCAGCCAATTTTAGGGGCACATAACTACTTCATGGACACCATTTTTTATAGGTCAAGCTATTGGGGAAGGATGATGGCATGAATTTTGATCTGTCTTTCAATCGCACTTTGCAATACCATGTCTTTGCTTATCTTGCCTTTAGGCCGGGGGTGAGGCGGGGCGTCTCCAATGAGGATGAGGAACTTCGCTTCCGCTTCCCAGGGAAACTGCTGGATCCCCTCGTAGAGGGCCTCGTAGACGGCTTCGGGAATATCCCCGCCATTGCCCAGGGAGATCCCTTGTAAGATCTTTTGGAAAGCATCCAGGTTTTCCGTAAAGGGAATGGTTCTGGTGAGGTAGGCTGAATGGGTATAATCTTGGTACAGAACCATACCCACCCGGAATGCGGAAAATTCCCCGATCATTCCTTTCAGCAGTGCCGGGAGGCTACGCTTAAGCGCAACAATATCTTCCTGCATACTTCTTGTGGTATCCAGGCAGAACACCACATCCAGGGATTTCCGCCGTTCTTTTTCCAGGATCCCCTTAATCTTGTCCACCAAATCTGCAGGTTCTCTGGACCACCACAGATCCCCATGGGTGATAGTAGTTATTTCTGCAAACCTATTGATCGTATCCCGCATATAGTTCTTATCCGCAGGACCTTCCAAGGGGTTTTGGGTAACCTCCAGGATAAAGGGATTATCCTGAAAATTCCCCCGATAATCCCCGTAAGGCAGGGCAAAGCTGCGGATATTGAAATAAGTCCCGTCCTGTACATAAATTTCCCCGTGCCGGGTGTTTTCATAGCCGTAATAGAGAATATAGGGAATATAGATATGAAAGACTTCCCCGAAGGTAGGATGGGTTTCCGGGGTGGAATCAATGAGGGACCAGACCCTGCTGGTTCGGGTAATGGGCACCTCGTTGATGAGCCGGATTTCATCGCCGTTTATGGGATTCCAGTCAGGGGTACGATAGGCATAATTGGGTTCCTTCAGAGAAGGATCCCGGGTCGTCTCGGTAAGCAACACCGAGGCTATAGGGGATTTCTTCCGTATAAACAGATGAAAGCCGCCGTCCGCTCCTTGTTCGATCCAGAGGTCTTCTTGGTTTATGGATAAATCCCGGTTTCCCGGCGAGATGAGGGGGGCTGGTTCCTGAGCATACGCTCCTGCAAGCAACAAAGAGGCCAGCACCAAGGCTCCAAGGTTACGCATACTATACTTATCGGATACCCGCCGGAACATCGTAAGGGGTCACTCATTTCTACAGGCCTATCTGTATTAAAAGGGGGAAATCCCTATCTGGATAACTTTACTGGGATGAAATATACTAAGGGTCAACCTGAAATCCGAGTAACCTAATTAAGGATAGGTAAACGGCTAGATCCAAGGATTAACAAAGGCATACCTAGTACTAATCAAGCGTTTATTGAAGGAGGAAACAGCATGGAATGGGATAAATCACCTGATAAGATGGATATACCTGCGGTTATTGCACCTATTATCCGAGGTTTGTGTATCAATACCCTCGGCTATCCCGGGGTTGTTATGTATGACCCGGACACAAAAGAGATACCCCCTGAGGCCCTTATCGTAGACATTGAGCCGGCATTGACCGAAATGGATACCGTACATGAAGAATCGGTGGCCAAGATAGTTCGGGAGGCCTATACTGCTTGGGAATTTGACATCGCCCCTACAGGGGTGGATGCGGCGATCCAGTCCACCCGGATTAAGAAGGGGCCTTCCTGTGTAGTAGTAAAAAGAAAAGACACCCTGGAAGCCTGCTATTGGATAGATCGGAGCCTGGATTCGGTGAAACAGCGGATAGCAGACAAGAACGCTTCGCTGCTCAAAGAGAAGGTCCCTCCTGATATCTCGGTGAATAGTGCCTTGAGCCGAGCGTTTAGTGCGGCTCAGCGGGTCGATGTGGTGAGGAACAAGGTGGCCCTGGTAAGCGGCGGGATGACCCGAAACAAGGGTATCGGTGAAGCCTTGGTGCGAAGCCTCGCAGGCTCAGGGGCTTTGGTGTTTATGGCGGATTTCGACCGAGCTGAGACCGAGCGTTTGGCTGAAGCGATCAATGAGCAGGAGAAGCGGACCGCTGCGGTCCCTTTACAGGTGCATGTGGCTGATGAAGGGTCGGTGCAGCGGCTCTTCCAGACTATAGCGAGAACCACGGGAGGGCTTGATATTTGTATCAGTAATGAGGATCTGCTCCGGGTGGAATCGGTTTTGGAACAATCCCTTGAGGATTTTCAGGCGGTTATGGATGTCAATTATACCGGATTCTTTCTCATGCTCAAATACGGGGGCTTGCTGTTCCGGCGGCAGCATCGGACCGCTCCTCAGTGGAAGACCGATATCATCCAGATCAACTCTAAATGGGGTCTTGTGGGGTCTCAGCGCCACGGCGCCAATGCAGGGAGCAAATTCGGCGGGCTTGGGCTGGTAAGCAGCGCTGCTCTGGAACTGGTGGCCTATAACATCAAGGTCAATGCCATCTGCCCCGGTAGTTTTTTCGACCATCCCTTGTGGTCTGATTTGGAACAAGGGCTTTTTATACAGTACTTTAAAAGTACGCAGATTTCAGGGATAAAAAGTCCTGCGGAGCTGCGGGCCCACTATGAGGCGGCCATACCCATGAAACGGGGCTGTACCGAAGATGATGTAGTCCGGACCCTGTATTACCTCATTGAGCAGGAGTATGAAACCGGTCAAGCGATTCCGGTTACCGGAGGAGAAGTGATGCTCCATTAAAACAAACCCACCTGGAGCAGGAGGAGGGATAGATGCGATCGCAAAAAGAGCTGGTTTTGGATACGAAGATTATGGATACCCTTAAAGGCTTGAACCTTTCAGGAAAGGGCCTCGTTGCAGGGAAAGGTATTATTGAAGATAAGGAGATCCAAGCCATACAAGAATATGCCAATACGGTTTCCATTAAACGTTTGGGCTATAATGATCACGGCCCGGTACACATGCGGACCGTGGCGCTCAACGGGCTTATCATGCTGGAGCTGATCCGGGAGGCAAAAATTCAGACCAGTCTGGAACGGGAAGAATGCGGCAGCTTCGAGGACAGCGTCATCGGGGTACTCATGGCGGCTTTTCTCCATGACATCGGCATGTCCGTGAGCCGGCAGAACCATGAACTGCACAGCGCCTATATGGCATACCCGATTTTGGATAGACTCTTGCAGCAGGTGTATGGCTCAGACATGCAGAAACGGGTTACGGTCCGCTCCTTGGCCTTGGAAGGCATCAGCGGACACATGGGAAACCGGGTCATTCATTCCCTGGAAGCGGGGATCCTGCTCATCGCCGATGGCTGCGATATGACCAAGGGCAGGGCGCGGATCCCCATAGCCCTCTCAGAAGCTCCCAAGGTGGGGGACATCCATAAATACTCTGCCAATTCCATTGAGGAGGTCCGCATTTCCCAAGGGATTGAGCAGCCTATTCGGATTGATATAGTCATGTCCAGCGAAGTCGGCCTCTTTCAGGTCGAAGAAGTGCTGCTGGGAAAGATCGCCGCCAGTACGGCGAAGAAGTACATTGAATTATACGCCCTGGTACACCAGGGGAATCCTAAACGGTATTTATGAAGGAATTTCCCGCTGCTCCGCATGCAGCTCCTTCTTGGTGCGCTGGGGAGGGAGCGGTTCCTTAGAGGTCCCGTTTTTTTACCAGGTTGTTTCAACACCGCCGATTTTGAAACAGCCTCAAAGGTACAGGAAAAATCAGTTCCTGGGCTGGTTTTTCAGGGCCTTGTTCCAAACCAACCGAGTTGGTTCTTTATTTTTTTTATTAGGATGGCCTCAGTATGGTTTTTGATGATTGTGTCCTGGAACCAGGAAAAGCGCTGCCTGTAGGAGCCTCAGTAACTGGCCGGGGGGTGAATTTTTCGGTATTTTCCCGTCATGCCGACTCGGTTACCTTGGTGCTCTTTGCGTCTCCAGAGCCGGACAGCGCCTGCAAGCAATGGAAGCTGGATGGGAAGATAAACCGGACCGGGGATATGTGGCATTGCCATATCCTGGGGCTTACGGCCGGGGCCCTCTACCTCTATAGCGTGGACGGACCCTATATCCCGGAAAAGGGGTTTCGGTTTAATGCCCATAAATCCTTGCTTGATCCCTATGCCAAGGCGCTGACCGACTTACGGGGCTGGGACCTGCGCTCATGTATGGGGTACAATCCTGAGGATCCTCTGAAGGATCTTTCCTTCTCTCCGTACGACGAGCCGTATACCCAACCGCGGTGTATTGTGATCGATGATACCTTTGACTGGCAAGGGGATCGGCCCCTCAACTACCCGCTCCGGTACAGTGTGCTGTACGAAACCCATGTCCGGGGCCTTACCAAGCATCCGAATTCCGGGGTGGCCCATCCCGGTACCTACCGGGGGGTGATTGAAAAGATCCCCTTTTTTAAGGAACTGGGTATCACCAGCCTGGAATTTCTCCCCATGCAGGAATTCAATGAACAGGAACAAACCCGGATAAACCCCCGGACCGGGGAGCGTTTGGTTAATTATTGGGGCTATTCCACGGTGGCCTTCTTTGCCCCCAAGGGTTCTTATGCGGCGGATTCCAGCCTGGGAGGACAGGTCCGGGAATTCAAGGAGATGGTCCGGGAACTGCATAAAGCGGGCCTTGAGGTGATCCTGGACATCGTGTTTAACCATACCGCTGAGGGGAATGAGCAGGGCCCTACCTTCTCCTTCCGGGGCCTGGATAATAGCATCTATTATATCTTGGATGAAAATAAACGGTACTATAAGAACTACTCCGGCTGCGGCAATACGATGAACTGTAACAATCCGGTGGTACGGACGTTCATCCTGGACTGTCTTCGTTACTGGGTTATGGAGATGCACGTAGACGGTTTCCGCTTTGACTTGGGTTCCATCCTGGGACGGGATCAGCAGGGGCGGCTCATGGAAAATCCCCCCACCTTGGAACGGATCGCCGAAGATCCGATCCTGCGGCATACCAAGATCATCGCCGAAGCCTGGGACGCGGGGGGCGCCTACCAAGTGGGCTGGTTCCCGGGAGGCCGCTGGGCGGAATGGAACGACCGTTACCGGGATGATGTACGGAAATACTGGCGGGGAGATGCCCAGCATACCGGGCCCTTGGCGACCCGGCTTGCGGGGAGCTCCGATCTGTACCTGAGAGACGGGCGAAAGCCCTTTCATTCGATCAACTTCATCACCAGCCATGATGGGTTCACCCTCAAGGATCTGGTCTCCTATAGGACCAAGCATAACGAAGAAAACGGCGAGTATAACCGGGACGGCCATGATATGAATTACAGCGCCAACTATGGGTTTGAAGGCCCTTCAGCAAACCTCTTGATCGAAACGGTCCGGGAGCGGCTTATGAAAAACTATATGGCCACCTTGATGGTTTCATTAGGGACCCCCATGATCCTGGGGGGCGATGAAATGGGGCGGACCCAAAGAGGAAACAACAACGCCTATTGTCAGGATAACGAAATCTCCTGGTATGACTGGTCCCTTTTGGAAAAAAACCAGGGTCTTTTCCGGTTTGCCAAGGAAATGATCGCGTTCCGGCGTCGGCATCCTGGGTTCATGCGTCCGGAATTTTACACCGGCAAGGACGGAAACTACAATGCGATTCCTGATATAAGCTGGTTCGATGAAACCGGGAAGGCTCCGGATTGGGACGAGATAGATACTTGTCTGGCCCTGCGGATGGACGGCAGCAAGGCGGATATCCTCGCGGACCGGGATGACAACGATTTCTTTATTATGTTCAATGCCGGGGAAACGCCGGTTTCCTTTAAGGTATGCCCTCCTCTGGAAGGGAAGCCCTGGGTCCGGGCCATTGATACGGGCCTTCCCGCTCCAGAGGATATCTGTACCCCCGGCATGGAAGCGCCTCTGGGGTATTCCGACCGTTACCTTACCACCCCCCGAAGCATGGTGGTATTGATTTCCAAGCAGTTCGGCCTTACTACCTAAAACTCCTGGGGGGGGGGGGGGGGGGGGGAAAATGGTTGCCAAACCCAAACATTTACCAAATTTTCCATTATTCCCCTTTGAAGGCCATAACATTACCCAAGGGTTTTTCAGGTTGGGACCAACACGGGGACC
>JAIRLU010000063.1 GCA_031259215.1 Treponema sp.
TACTTTTTATTCCCGGGCGGTTTCGCCTTATCTTATAACACTTGTTGCGATTCCCAGTATTGTCGGCGGCATACCGGCTTCTCTGAAATTCGATGCTGAAAATCATGCTGAACTACTAGTACATTGTGTCAATTAAAGCTATACAAATAATCCATGCTGTGCTATTATGAAGTCATCTTATACAAAGAGGTGAAATCATAATGAGAGGGAAGCACATCAAAATCGAACTCAGTTTGACGGTACGCAGCGATCTCGAAAAGTATTCAAAGACCGGAAAACACCCTGTCAGACTGGTAAATCGAGCAAAGATAATACTCGGACTTGATGAAGCGGACGGACGCACACCATTGACCCAGGCACGGATTGCGGAAAAGCTCGGAGTTACCCGTCAAACCGTGAATGATGCGAAGCGGGCATTCCTCGCAGCAGAAAGCACGTCTAAATTTTTGCCGCAAAAGAAGCGCGAAACGCCGCCTGTTGCGCCAAAGATTACCGGTGAAGTGGAAGTTCATATCATTGCGCTCGCGTGCACTCCCGTACCGCAGGGGTACGCAAAGTGGAGCGTCCGCCTGTTGGCCGACAAATGCGTGGAATTACCTTATATTGATTCAAGTTCGTTTACGTCAGTTCAACGCGTTCTAAAAAAACACAACTCAAACCGCACCTAAACGCGTATTGGTGCATTCCTCCCGGGCAAAACGCCCCGTTTGTTGCCGCGAGGGAAGTCTATTCACGGGCATATAATCCGGCCAAACCAGTGGTCTGTATGGACGAGAAACCATTTCAAGTACTCGGTGAAGTTCACGAGCCAATCACGATGAAACCCGGCGTTGTGGAGCAAGGTGACCGTGAGTACAAACGTGAGGGCACCAGCAGCATTTTCATGTTCACGGAGCCGCTTACCGGCTGGCGATACGCGGAAGCGTTTGAGCACAGAACCAGGAAGGATTGGGCACATCCGGTGAAATGGATTTTGGACAATCCGTATCCGAATGCGGAAAAAGTCGTATTGGTGATGGATAATCTTAATACTCAGGTGATTTGGTCGTTGTATGAAACGGTTCCACCCGAAGAAGCGTTCCGCTTGTCCCAAGGCCTGGAGATTCACTACACACCCAAACACGGCAGTTGGCTTGATATTGCTGAAATTGAACTCTCAGCGCTTACGTGCGGCACAGGATCTCGGCAATCGTAGGATTCCAAGCATCAAGGCGCTCCATAAGGATTTACGTGTGTGGGAAACCACACGTAATGCCGCTCAAAAGGGGTCGACTGGCATTTTACCACCGATGCCGCTCGTACTAAACTTAAACGGCTCTACCCTATTATTTTTTAAGGTATTAGTTGACACATAGTAGTAGTATGCTTGAACGATGAGCCTGTCATCACCTAAACAGCACGAACCTTTGCTGCGGCAACGGGGTGCTTGTACCTGCATGCACAGTACAGTTTGCATAAACGGCTCAAGGTGCACTAACCAGAAAAACAAAGCCTGAAGGGTGCACTGTTCCGTTCGTGTTGGTTTGTGTGGTTTGTGTCGATTTTCTTCAATGCTCGGTGGGGAATGTGCCAGGGCGAAAATTGTCCTGGCCCTGGGAAGCCCTGCAAACATCCCGGCTCAGGGCATAAGACCCTCTGGTCTACGTCCTTTGATCAGCATCACATCCCCAAAACCAAATCGTTTTGCCCCCCTATCACATACCCGTTTTAGCACCCTGGGAGCAGTTCCCGCGGCAAGGCCCCCCCAGGTGCAGACCTGTACCACTTCAAAGCCGGAACACTCTAAAAGCCGTGAAAGGGTTTTGATTGAAAAGAGAAAGAGGTGATCAAAAATAGCCGAGCGCCACCGATTTTTGAAGAGCCTTGCCTGGAATCCCCCTATGTTAGGGGTGGTAACCAGGAAGTATCCTCCTGGACGGAGGATACGGTGTACTTCCTGCATAAAAGCGCCGGGATCATTGAGATGCTCGATAAGATGGGACGCGAGAACCACATCAAAGGCCTGGGCAGGAAAATGATTCTCCTCCAGGGGAAGGACACGCACATCTAGGTTCCGTACCTCCCGGGCATACACCTGCGCGGGAGTGCAGATCTCCACCCCTGTCGTCTCCCATCCCCGTTTCCTAAGGATTTCCAGCAATGCCCCGGTGGCGCATCCCACGTCCAAGATGGCCCGGTGCGCCTTGGAAAGAAGCTCCTTTTCAAGGACTGCAAAACCCGCATCTGCTAAAGCCAGCTCTTGGAGATGCAGGAAGGTCTTTTCATTGGCCAATTCATAGGAAAGGTAATCCCTACCAGAGCCTTCTTGATAACGCCTGGCCACTTCCGCGGCCAGGGGTTGGGGATTCATCTGGACCAAACCGCACCCTGTACAACGGACATAAGAAAAACCTTCACATACCAGATAGGGCCTCAACCGGTCTCCTCGGCAGAGGATGCAGGGGATAAGCCGGCTTTGTTCACCAATAACCGGCGTTGACCAGGTCTTAGGAGGCCCTTTGAGCATGTTTTTGTTCATAAACGTATGGAGCAGCGCTATTCCCCAAGCCTAGGACGTGCCACGTGCCTATTCCACCCTCAGCCGATACACTGCGCTCTGAGAATTACCGATTATATCCTGGACAATGATTTCCAAGCTTACCTGTCCCCGGGTAACCCATACTTCACCGACCTCAAAACCCGGCACAGGGGCATAGACCTGCTTTACCGGTACAAGTCCATTGCGGTACACCATAAGTACCCCATCCCGGGCAGAGTAGGTTTCAAAAAGGAGAGCCCCAATCTCCGTGCCGTTAACCGTACAGAGGATCCGGTGGGGCGCGAGAGGACTCTCGTTAGGGCCGATCCGAGTATCCGCAGCACTCACGCAAATCCTATACCGGCCCTGATTTATGCTGCTTAGTTGATTCGGTTCAATGGTTCGGCCTTCTTCAGTACGGAGCACCACCGATTGAATTGTGGGAGACCGCGTATCCGGCAAGGGAGTAATGATCATCGAAGGATTCACCCAGCACCGTTCCTTTCGATCAAATAAGGAAAAATGAAAGCCCCTCTGCTCAGACCAGCCTGAACGGCCCGCCACCCCCAAGACCGTACCTTTTTCAAGCACCTGGGGAAGTTCCTGAACCGGGGTATCTTCAAGGCGGCTGTATATACTGATGAGTCCCTCTCCATGATCCAGGGCAATCCATGCCCCTAAAGGACTTGGTAACCGGGAAGCGGTATTGGTCCCATAGCGGCTAAAGATAAGCTCTCCCGCATCCGCAGCTCGCACTGAACCTTCAGATTCAAAGGAAACCCCCATCGTGGGTTTTCCCTGATCATTCAAACCGAAATTGGCGCTTACCGTTACGGCTTGTGCGGGCCAGTCTATTCCATATACCACTGCCGGGAGCAAGGAACCGACGAAGGCCAAGGTAAGCAAGACCAGCCCTTTTTTCTCTACCCGGTTGGCATAGACAGCCTTTGATCCGATGGACGTATACATCACTTCTTCTCCAGTTCAAAAGATGCCAAGGTCATGTTCCCGCCTACATAGACTTGTGAACCCTGCCGGCCAAGAAAAAAGGTTTTACTCGTAAAGGGGGCTTCGATGATGAGGGTACCGGGAAAGCGGACCGCTACCAATCGTTTTTCCTGCGCTCCTTGGGCGGTGATGAGAAACAGCAGATGCTCATTACCGCTTTCGTCAAGCATGATGATTTCTCCTTCCAGGGGCAGTTTCAGGCTGGTCCTGGAATGGATCTCATACAAGCCTAATCCCCCTTGGCGTTCAAAAGCAACCCGGTTGTCATTATCCACAAACTCTACATGCACTGGCCGTCTGAACCCTGCTTCTAAAAATTCATGGTACACTACCTTGTATTCGATAGTTCCCGTATCCCCATACCGTTCCAAGAGGAGAAAGCGCTGGAGATCGATCCCGGAAAGGATGGCCAGGCGCAAGCCGTCTTGGGAGATAGCACAGCCCTGGATCACTGAAATCCGGGAGCCCCCTGGTTCAAAGAAAAAGACCCGCCGGCCCTGAGCATCTAAGAGTTCTACGGTACCGTCTAATAACCCGGCTACTATAAGCCCTGCCGCAGCATCAATCGTGGTGAGGGTGGCGGCAAAATCATGGGTCCACTCTATTGCCCCGGACTTATCCACTCCGGAGAGGGAGTTGAGTTCCTTACTGACCAGAAAGATCCGTTTATCCAGAAATAAAGGATACCCTTGACCCTCAAGGATGCTTACTACCGGTTTATCCAAAGGATTACGGATCTCAATCCTCTCAGGGATGGGATCATACTCCGCCCAATTATCGGTTGATATGGATACCTCTCCTTTCTTAACCCGGTTAACCGTAAAATTACCCGCTCTATTGACATAGCCAAAACGATTCCCCAGTTGAAAGGGAAGCAGCCGAGGCGCATCTTCTCCCACTTCATGCTCTGCCAGAGGATAATTCGATTCCAAAGAAATAAACCACTGAGGGGTCAAGACGGTTTCGACAGGAATAGGCTGGGCAGCAACAAAGACATACACTACAAAGCCCCCTGCCCCGAAGAGGATCCACTTTCTTGTTTTTTGCGTCACCGAAACTTCAACCTTATTATAGAATATTAGAGTATTATACTATATTCCGGGCCTTGTTCTGTCAACGCCCCGCATGGTATCACCTGTAGGTTACCCTGTAACCTGAGACTTTCCCCATAGGGTAGTTTTGTCTGTTCCTGCATCTATTTCACGGAACCTATCCACATCCCCCCTTTTGAGCCCATCCAAGCTCAAGCAGCGATCTTGCATGAGGCCGGGGGCCAAGAAAAAATTACTTAGCACAGGCCTGGATATTTTGCTGGAACACGATGAGCATCTTCTGAATATCCTCTTTGCCGCGGTTCGATTGGCTTATCATGGTGCTCAAGGTTTCATTCATGCGGTCGTACTCTGCAAAGGTTGAGTCCAGAGCGTTAAGGTCCGTGTGCACCGTCTCTACGATAATCTGTTCACTGCTGTTGATGGATACCAGTTTCTCAATCATCAGCTTGCCCTGTTCCACCTCTCCTTTCATGCAGTCCATTTCCTCGGCCAAATGGTTTATCTTCTTGATGAGTTCCTCGATATTCCTAGAGATCGCCCCTACCGCGTCTTTGGTGGTGATGGCGTGTTTACGGATCTCTCCGGCCACCACCGCAAAACCCTTCCCTGCAACCCCTGCCCGGGCCGCTTCAATGGAAGCATTGAGGGCCAAAACATTGGTGATCTCCGTAATGTTATGGATCACCGAGAGGTTCTCCCCCGCGGTTTTAGCAATGCTCTGTAACTCATCGGTCAACACAAAAGACTTACGAAAACCGCTGTCAATGACCTTATACCCCTGGTTCATCATATCCGCGTACTGCTGGCTCTCTTTGAAAGAACCAATGAAAGAACGGGTACTGGTTTGAAAGGAACTTTGTACCTGCTTCATCACCTCGGAAACCCGGGCAAAGGTGTCGTTGAGGTACTGCATGGTCGTATGGAGCAGCTCAACCCGGGAGAAGATTTCAAACAACCAGGATGACAGTTTGCTGCTTAGATAATGCCCGATCCGCTTGATCTTAAGGGTGACATGCTCATCTCCTGGGGGCCTGTCTTTAGTCTGCTCAAGAAAGGTCTGGGGCTGCTGGGTACTCATCTAGGGCCTCCCAAAAAAGATCGCGGTTAAGGTCTGGTTATGGTGGGTAAACAACTCTTCTCCATAGCTGGTAGAGCCGATAAAGGGGAGGTGCTTAAACACGTTGTTGAACGCCTCGATTTTGTTGAGAGCCTTGAGTTCCAGCAGCCTGAACGCGCAGCTAAACAAGATCACCCCTTGCAACTGGGACAGGTATGCTGATGCATCCTGCAATGCGTTCCGGGCATCTGCTATGATGTCTCCCGGCTTTAAAAGATACAAGGTGGTGCCTGCTTCTATATAGCAATAAAACCTAAGTCCCCTTCCTTCGACAAGGCTGTTCAGACTGCGGCAATAAACCCTGTTACCGGAAATCACCCCTAAAGAATTTGCTGCAAATACCTGGAAGTCAAGCCGGTCAAGCTGCTCCACGCCTACCAGGTTGGCATAATAGGAAGCCGCAGGTTCTCCATTAATTTCCCAGACAATCCGCTGCTTTGCGTCAGCCTTGGTTACTACCATGGAAGCGGTCCCTGGGGTAAGATGGACATAGTGGTTGTAATAAAAGGGTATCTTCATCTTCATAACCAAAAGCACCAGGCCATCAGGGGAGAGCTGCTCATCCAGGCCTACCAAGGTTTTGATCATGCTCATCTCATCTGCAGCGGCCCCTCCTACAAAAGGCAGATTCAAACGGGCTTCCAGACTTAATTCCTGCATGATTATTTCCCCCTGACTCAACCCATCAAAGAGGACGATACCGAGGTAGTCATCGGGGTTGATGTTCCGGTAACCGAGCTTCTGTTTGAGTTCGTCTATGGCTGCCCGGGCGCTCTTAGTGGGGTCTGCCTTAACTCCCTCCTTGAGAGTAACAAAGACCTCTTCCACTTCATCTGCTCCCAAGGACATGGCCACTATGCCTTTCTTCATCACCCCGACGGTACACCAGCCCCCATACATAGAGGCCCCTATACAAATCGCCCGGGGGAAGGCCCGCTTCAGCGCCTTCTGGGGTTCAAATCGTTCATATTCCACTGAAAAGAAGTAGATCACCACCTTAATCTGGGGCTGTTCTATCTCTTTGAGCAGGCCGTCCATATCATAGTTTTGACGGCCTCCAACCTTGATACCCATAGGTTCTCCTTATTAAAGTCTTATACTCTAAATCTGACGGTCAATGTATGCAGTTCTTGTACAATCCCAGAATTCTTATGAGATGCTTCGGTAATATGTGTAACCCTCTTATTGATATGGCTCGTAAATTCGGCAATCTCCTGGGTGCTCTGCTGGACGTGGCGGGAAGCCGCTTCCAGGCGGTCCATAGCCTTGAGAATCCCCGCAGAGTCGGCGTTTACCGCTACCGACTCATCCCGGATCTGCACGGTGTTTTTCTGAATCAGTTCCAGGGCTTCCAAAAGCTGACCGCTGCCTGCTGCCTGTTCAGTCATAGCCTGGGAAATCTCCTCAATCAGGGTATAGACTCGGGTAATATGCTGGGAAATGCGGTTAAAGGTCGTGTCGGTGTTGGCCGAAGCGGTAACGATTTCGGTAATGGTGGTGATACTCTGTTTAAGATCATCCCGGATTAGCTTGGACTGCCGGGCCGCGTTTTCCGCGAGCTTGCCGATTTCACTGGCCACCACCGCAAAGCCCCGGCCCGCTTCCCCGGCATGGGCCGCTTCTATGGCGGCGTTCATAGCCAACAGGTTGGTCTGGGAGGCAATGGTATTGATCACCGTATTGGTCTCTAAAAGCTGGGAGGACTGCCGGGCTAAGGTTTGTACCAGGTCCTGCATCTCGCCGAGGTTCGCCTTGCCGTTCTCCGATGCGGAGATAAGTTCCTGAAACAGGGTTTTCATCTGCAGGCTGTGCTGGGAAATGGAGGTGATATTCTCGGTCATTTGATGCACCGAGGCAGAGGATTGGATAATCGCAGCGGTCTGGGATTCAATTTCCTTGGAAAGGGCGTCAATGCTGTCGGTGATCTGCCGGACAAAGCCGGTGGCATCCCCTACCACCTGGCCCTGTTCATCGGTTTGTGCATGGAGCTGGTGGATATTGGCAATAATGGCGGATACGTCCTCGCTTATATGCGCGGAGGAGTGCTCAAGTTCCTGGGAAATCTCCCCAATGCGCTGTTCCTGGTCCATCAGTTCCCGGACGAGGTCCTGCAGGGTGTGGATAAACGTATTGAAATGGGTGCTTACCTCGGCAACCTCATCGTTTCCTATGACGGTCAGCCGCTGGGTGAGGTCCCCTGAACCGAGGGATATGTCATGCAAGGTAGCCGCGGTATGGGCGATGGGGGTAACCATCCGGGTATTGAGGATAAGGGTTACGATGACCACTGTTGCGATGATCCCCCCCAGGAAAACCAGCACGATGAACTTTATATTGTACAATGCCGCATAGAGGACCCTATTGGGGATGGTTAACACCACGATGTAGTTGGTTCCCGGAACCAATGCCCGGGTCATGACATAGACGTTCTGAGTTTTCTCATGCTTAAAAAGGATATGGGTATCCTGATCCTGCAGCTTGTTCAGGGCTTCTACCATGGGAGGGGAGAGATCTCCCAGGGTAATATCCTCATTAACCTGTAAGGCTTTTTCCACATACCGGCCCTGGTCCGGATCGTATTCCCGGATAGCCGCTACTGACCCGGAACGGGTTACCAAAAACAGGCTCACCTGGCGTCCAAAACGGGTATACAGATCCCCGGTAAGGACGTCCAGGAGGGTGTTTAAGGCTTTCCCGTTAAGCATCAGAGCCAAAAGCCCTCCGTTCCTGCCTTCCGGGGTTTGAACCGTAGCCGCCACGATGATCTGCTTTTGCCCGGTAGACCGGGAAAGATTAGGATTGGCTACAAAGGTCTTATACGCTCCCTGGGGATTCTGGGTAACCAACTCCTCAAAATAGTCCCGGTTGGTCAGGAGGGTCGGTTTGGCCTGGGGGTCTGCGTTGTTCCCGCTTACCAGGCCCTCCAGGGCGGGATTCCCCGGATTATCTGAACGGTAATAGGAACCTTCCGGCCGGACCAGCATATAGGTATCTATGGCATCTACCGTAGAGAGCTTCCGCAAGGAGGCCGCCATGACCTGAGTAATCCCGGGCCAATTCATAATCTGGACTTCAGGGTACAAGGCGCAGGATTGGACGAACCCCTGCTTTTCCGCGAAGAAACCGCTCACATCACCGGCGACGGTCTGGGCATAGGCTTCAAAAAAACCCTGGGCATCCTGCTGGATGGTTTCACCGGATTTAAAGAGTATGAAACCCATCCCTAATAGAAAAGGAACTATCGAAATCAGTATAAACGTAAGGACTAGCTTTTTTCTCAGCCGCATGATATAAGCGCTCCTTAAAACCCTGTAGATGGATTACATACAATAGAAAGCCTTACCTAGTTGTACTAGTATTCAAACATGGAATAATCCAGAACGTCAAGAATACCTCCCTAGCAATCCAGGATGCACCATATCAAAAATAATGCCACACATAGGCAAAAAAAGTCCGGGAATGACACGAATTGCATGCATAATTTGTACCCATGAGCATTAATGCACAGGCCCTTAGTATGTTATCAAACGCACCGTGTATTGAAAAGTAGACAATAATCAGGATACAACCGGTCAAATCCCTATGACAGACTTTTTTCACCTAAAAGAAAATGCTAAACTTTGAATTGCTGCCTAGAAATCCCTTGTACTGGTCCCTTCTTTGTAGGAACCGGTAAAACCCATCAATGCCCTTCTTCGACCCTTTGCCAGGTAAGGTACACACGGACATAGGTTTTTTCCAGGATCAAGCACATGCACAAGTTCCCGATTCCTGGTACGCTTATTTGTTTGATCTGTTGTTGCCTTCTCCTGCAGTAATGGGTATTATATAGTTAACGACCGGTCGGTAACTTATAGGGGACTGGGGTGCATGGATTATGACAAAAGCTGATATTATCAAAACCGCCTTCCAGGTGTGGGGGCGGAGGCTGTACCAATCAACGAGCCTCTCTGACATTGCCCAGGCCCTAGGGGTAAGTAAATCCGCATTATACCGGCATTTCAAAAGCAAGCAAGCCCTCCTCGGGGCAATGTATGAACGGTTTTTTGATGAATATGCGGCGTTTATCAAACCCCAGTACCATACAGCCCTGGCCCAGGAGGATACTAGGGAACGGTTTTTTATCATGCTGCGGATTAGCCTAGAGTATTATACCCGGAACCGGGACGCCTTTATTTTTTCCCTGATCTTCGTATACAGCAACCAGGACCTGGAGTATATGGTTCGGTCCATGCATGACCGGGGGCTGAATATGGGGGTCTTCGGGTGTGGGGAGGAGGGAAACCAGTTCTACCCTTCCCTCGCACAGTTAGTTATTGCAAGTATCAATTTTTTTGTCGCCTATTTCCATAAATACGATCATCCTGGGGAAGAAGCCCCGTCTGATGAACAGGTCAGCCGGTTCATCGCCCAGGTGGAAGCGAAACTCCTCTTCGGCCTGGGTTTGTCTCATAAGACCATTGAGGAGATGGATTTTGAGGCCCTGGAAAGGCGTTTTCACGCAGGGGTATGCGGGTTTCACCGGGATTCCGCGGCTCAGGAACTGCAGTCCCAGGATAGGAACCATAAAAAGCATAAAAGAAATGAGGATGGGTGCTTATTAAAGGCCATAGCCGCGGTGGTGGCTGAAGCAGGTCCCTGGAACGTCTCCATGGATATGGCGGCCCGCCGTGCAGGCTTATCCAAAAGCGGGCTCTACTCCCATTTCAAGAACAAGCAGGATATGATCCGGCACGTATTCGTCAAAGAATTCAAGCGGATCCTGAGGTACGCCCAAGGGGGGCTTACCTTGTCCACGGTTCCCGAGGAACAACTGTACCTGGTGATCCTGTCTATCGTGGATTGCCTTCGTTCCCACCCTGAAATCTTGGAGGCTATAGACTGGCTCCGTACCCGGCGCTTGAGTATTGATTCGAAGCCGCCGGAGGTACTGCAAATTTTTTCGGCTATTCCGCTCAAACCTGAAGGGCTTATAACCGAGCAAATCGGGCATCTGATCCTCTTCCTGATCATCAATACCCTGATGCGCTGTCCTCCGGGTATGGCTCGCTCGGAACTGCCCAACGGGAGTAACCGGATATTGTACCGGTTAATTGCCTTGGGTCTCTCCCCCCCCCCCCCCCCCCCCAACATACACGAGAAGGCGTCGCCGGATCAGGGGATGGTATTACATGCATCAAATAGCGTATACTCAACTATCGAGTAATAAACGGCAAGAAGCCGTAACAGGCCGCGCGGTATGCGGGCCTTCATAGTGCGGTTGGCCGAACCATTCGGTGTTTAACCACGTTTGGTCTGGTCAAGTAAGAAGGAGTCTTAGTATGATCCACAGCCTTTATGGCCAGGGTTGGTTTTCGGACAGAACCCGGGCACTTGGCGCCGGATGGCGGAGCTTAGGTCCGCCAGTTATCCTTGCGGTATGTTTCCTTTGGAGGGTTCCCCTCTTTAGCCAGGAAGTCCGTACCATTTCCCCAGAGGAAGCAGTGGACTTGGCTATCAAAAACAACCTGAGCCTTGAGTCTTCCCGGATCAGTACGGCCACCAAGAAACGGAAAGCCGACACTGCCTGGAACGTGTTTATCCCCACCGTGGATATAGGCGGGAGTTTGGGCAGGTTAAACGAGAAGCCGGCAGCAACGGTGCTTCCTTTGCCTGATGCCCTGGGCGGACCTATTTCTATGGGTGGCGGCTATCAGTGGCGTTTGTCCGGTTCCCTCCAGATCGCCTTGAATCTCAACTTCGCCCTCTTTGAAGGGATGCGGAATTTGAGGCTGGAATATGAGAGCGGTCTCATTACCTATGAAAAGGCCAAAGCCCAGCTTGAACGGGATGTACGGAAATCCTACTATCAGATGCTCCTGGTTCAAGAGAACATTGCCCTGTTACGGGAGAGTTTCGCGGCTGCAGAACAGCGGGTAGAGATGGCCCAGGCCAATTACCGTGCAGGGCTTGCCCCGGAACTGACCTTGCTCCAGGCTCAGGTCGCCCGGGAGAACTTGAAACCCAACATCGATCAGGCGGAGAACGGCTTGAAAGTGAGTATGGCCCAATTTGCCATGAACCTGGGCCTTCCCTACGATACTTCGTTTGCCCTTATCCCTTTGGCAGATGCTACGTCTTTCATTCCTTTGGATGTGGCAGACCTGATCTCTCAAGCGGCCAACGGAAAACCGGATATTCAAGAACTCAGGCAGAGCATCTTGATCCTGGAAAGTACCCGAAAAAAGACCTTTTATCAGATTTTTACCCCCACCTTATCCCTGAGTTGGAACGCGGACCCTACCTTTCAAGGGGATCTCTGGAAGGATTCCTGGTTTATGGAAGACGGCTGGAAACAGTCCTCCGGGATGTTCCGTCTCAGCTTGACTTTCCGACTGAACGGCCTCTTGCCGTGGAGTACCGAGGCCCAAGGGCTCAAGGAGCTTGATGAAACGCTTTCCAGCCTCAACATTGGGCTTGCTCAAGCCATCCAAGGTACAGAACTGGAGATTTACAACACGGTTTTATCCCTGGAACAGACCCGGTCCACTGCAGCGGCTCAGCGGCTCACCGCGGATCTGGCGGAGCGGACCTACCGCTTAACCGAACAAGCCTACCGGGCGGGCTTGAACGATCTCTTGGAAGTACAAAACGCGGAACTGGAACTGCGGAAAGCCCGGATCGGCGTATTGGAGCAGCAGTTCAATTATCTCCAAGGGCTTATCGATCTGGAATACGCCATTGGGGTTCCTTTTGGCGCCCTGAGTAACGATCCAGGAACCTCATTTTCAGAACAGGCAACGGAGCGCAGCGAATGAAACCTATCATCCATCCTTCCCTTTTTCTGCTATTAATAGTACTGAGTACCGCCCTGAGCTTCACCGCCTGTAACCGGGAGAAGAAGGCCGGTTCGGAAGCGGTTCAAACGGCCCCAGACATCTCGATCTTCGCGGTGAATACCACGATGGCGGTTCAAGGCCAAATTCGGGATTACCTTGCCCTATCCGGAGATATTGTTTCAGGAACCACGGTGGACACCTTTTCGGATGTGGCCGGTAAAATCACCCGGCTCTATGTCTCCATTGGCCAACGGGTTTCCCGAAACCAAGCCATAGCCGAGGTTGACCCTTCCCGTCCGGGTATGAACTACCTACCTGGGGTGGCCCGGGCGCCTATTGCCGGAACCATCGTAGCTTTGCCTGCCCAGGTGGGGATGACCATAAGCCAGAGTTTGCCCCTTGCCCGGATCGCCGGAGGGAACGCCCTGGAGCTGCGGGTCTATGTGGCGGAACGGTTTATTTCTAAGATCGCCTTGCGGCAGCCCTGTGAAATTACCCTAGACGCGTATCCCGGCGAACTGTTCCGGGGCAGCGTTGTTGAGATAAGTCCCGTGGTGGATCCTGCTTCCCGAACTATGGAGGTGAAGATCAACGTGGAGAACCGTAATGCCCAACTCAAATCGGGGATGTTCGCCAAGGTTAAGATCGTTACCGAGCGGAAGGACCGCATCGTCAAACTCCCCGCGGGCGCGCTGGTCCAGCGTTTCGGGAAAACCTATGTGTTTACCGCAGAAACGGATCCCAGGGATCCCGCTTTCCGGGTAGCCCGCCAGAAAGTGGTGGTTCCAGGAATCCTGGTGGACGGGGTAGCGGAAATCCAAGAGGGACTTGCCCCAGACGAAGAGGTGATTATCCGAGGCCAAACCCTCCTTGAGGATGGGTCTCGGATCAATGTAATCGACCGGGTTGCGCCTTTAAGCGACACGAACTAGGAGTAATAAGGAAAAAACATGAGTCTTGCAAAAACAGCAGTTTCACGGCCCACCACGATATTTATCATCTTTATGCTGCTTATCGGCTTGGGGGTATTTGCCATGCTTAATCTCCCGATTGATCTGTTCCCGGAGATTAACCCTCCTTACCTGGTGGTGGTTACCACCTATACCGGAGCAGGCCCGGAAGAAGTGGAACGTTCCGTAAGCCGGGTTCTGGAGGCGGCCCTTTCCGGGGTTTCGAGCCTTGAGAAGGTAACTTCCACCTCATCCAAGGGTTCCAGTATGGTCATGATGGAATTTACCTATGGGACCGACCTGGCGGATGCGTCTAATTCCGTCCGAGACGCCTTGGAACGGGTGCGGAACTATATGCCCACCGAGGCGGAAAGCCCCATGATCTTCCGTTTTGATCCGTCTATGATCCCCATCATGGGCCTTATGGTAACGGGAAACCGTTCCCCTGAGGAATTGCGGGAACTGGCAGAGGATACCATTGTTCCCCGGATTGAACAGACTCCGGGGGTAGCCACTGCCAGTGTGAACGGAGGCCGGAAGAAGATCATCCGGGTGGAGATACCTCAATCCCGGCTTGAAGCCTACGGCCTTACCGTAACCCAGATGCAGCAGATGCTGTCTTCCCAGAATATGCAGGTTGCCGCAGGGACCATCACCGAAGGGGGACTTTCTTATATTCTTACCACTATGGGGGAATATACCTCCCTGGAACAGATCCGCAACACGGTAATTTCCTATAAAGGCGGCGGCGTGGTGAACGGGGAGACCCAGTTGCCCAGGACCGTGTTCCTCCGGGACGTGGCCAATGTCATAGACGGATACCGGGATGAGGAGAGTACGGTCTTTGTAAACGGGACGCCTGCGGTGATGATGCAGGTCCAGAAGCAGAGCGGCAAGAATTCAGTGCAGACCGCCCGGAATTTACGGGAACGATTGGAAAAGATGACCCGGGAGCTTCCCCAGGACATCAAGATTACCGAGCTTTTCAATACTACCGACCAAATCGAAAATTCCCTGAACCAGGTTACCAGCACTGCGATTTCCGGGGCGCTCCTTGCGGTGTTGATCCTCTTCATTTTTCTTAGGTCCATCAAGCCGACCCTCATCATCGGTATCAGCATCCCCATATCCCTTATCGTTACCTTGATGGTGATGTACTTTGCCGGCCTGACCCTGAATCTGATGACCATGGCAGGACTCGTGTTGGGGATAGGCATGTTGGTGGATAATTCCATCGTGATTCTAGAAAACATCTACCGTTATCGGGAAAAAGGCTCTAAGCTCCAGGCTGCCGCAGTCTTAGGGGCCCAGGAGATGATCGTGGCCATCATCGCCTCGACCCTCACTACCATTTGTGTATTTGCCCCCCTGGTGGCCTTTCAAGGGCTGTTGGAAATGGCAGGAGAAATGTTTGCAGGCCTTGCCTTTACCGTGGTAATTTCCCTGGCTATTTCCCTCATTACCGCCATCGTGCTGGTTCCTGTGCTTTCAAGTCATTACCTCCCCTTGGTCACCCGGAAGCAGAAACCCCTCCGGGGCCCCCTGGTGGTGGTTGATCGGGCCTTTGAAGGCTTTTTTAGCCGGCTCGATGCTTCCTACCGTTGGGCTGTGGATAAGGTCCTGCGGCATAAACTCGTGGTTATCCTCCTCTTGCTGGGGCTTTTGGGGGGAAGCATTTTTATGATCCCCCGGATAGGCTGGGTCTTCATGCCTGAACAGGCTGCGGACTCGGTTTCCATCAACGTAACCTTGCCCATGGGTTCCCCCTTGCCTGAGACCGAAGCGATATTGCAGCGGGTCCAGGCCATTGTGGAAAAGGAAGTCCAGGGCTATGAGGGACTCGTGCTCAACGCAGGAGGGGGTGGTATGATGGGTACGGGAGGTAGCAGCAATGCCGGATCCTTGCGGATAAACTTACCGAAATTTGATAAACGTATTGACAGCGCCGATACCATCAAGACCAAAATGCGCAGCCATTTCAACGAATTCCCTGGAGTGTCCTTTTCCTTCGGCGGCGGCGGTATGGGTATGGGGAGCGGAAACCCTATTGATATTGTGATCCGTACCGATGACTTGGTGAAAGGCAAAGCTATGGCAGACAAAATAGCAGCGCTTCTGCAGGATCGGATTCCCGAAGCACGGGAACCCCGGGTTGACCTGCAGGATGGGTTGCCCCAAATTGAGATTGAGATTGATAGGGATAGACTCTACGCCCTGGGACTCAATACCTATACCGTGGGGAACGAAATCAAGGCTGCGGTAGACGGTATCACTGCCACCCGGTACAAGAGCGGTGGACACGATTACGATGTGGTGCTGGTCTTAGCCGAAGCGGACCGGAGTACCCGGCCTGCGCTGGATCATATCTTCGTAAACAGCCAGGTAGCAGGCAGAGTGCCCCTTTCTAACTTCGCCTCCTACCAGGAAGGAACCGGGCCTATGACCATCAGCCGGGAAAATCAAAGCCGGGTTATCCACGTAACCGCAGGGGCCGTGCCCGGTACGAAGATAAACCTCCTTGAAAGTCAGGTCCGTGCCCTGATTACCGCGGAAATCCCCGCAGAGGATGATGTAATCATCGAATACGCCGGGGATAATGCGGATATGGTGCGGATGATGAGCCGGTTTGTGCTTATCATGGTGGTGGCGGTATTCCTGGTCTTTGGGGTCATGGCCAGCCTTTTTGAATCCTTCAAGGACCCTTTCATCATCATCTTCACCATACCCCTCTCGGTGATAGGGATTGTGGCGATTTACCTCATCACCGGTACCACCTTTAACATCCTCACCGCGGTAGGGCTTTTGGTCCTCATGGGGGTTATCGTGAATAACGGTATCGTCTTGGTAGATTACACCAATTTGCTCCGCAAGCGGGGGTTTTCCCTGCATCATGCCTGTGTAGAGGCAGCGGGGAACCGGCTTAGGCCCATCCTCATGACCACCTTGACCACGATTCTGGGCTTAGTGCCTATGGCTTTTTTCCCAGGGGAAGGTTCGGAACTGGTGGCCCCCATCGGCAAAACCGTACTGGGAGGCTTGTCTTTTGGTACCTTGATGACCTTGTTCCTCATGCCCACGATCTATGCGATCATGAATAAGCGTTCCGATGAGCGCAAGGCCAAGGCAGAAGCCCGCAGGGAACGGATCGCCGCGGGGATAAGTAAGAAACAAGCGCGAGTCCAGACCATACAGTCGGCCAAGACCGGTATTCCCTTGGGCCATTCCTGGTCCGAAGAGGCAGGAGTAGGATTATGATACGGATTGAGATCGTGGCGAACCATTCGGTAGAAGACAACATCATGGAAGCTTTGAAACATGAAGGGGTCGGCAAGTTTTACACCAAATACCCCAGCGTATTCGGGGTTGGGTCCCGGGGCCCCCGTATGGGGGATGCTATATGGCCTGAGGAAAATTTTGCCCTGGTGATCTGGTGCGAAGAGGAAGAAGCCCAGGGCATTGAACGGGCAGTGCAGGCAGTGAAGAAAAATTTCCCCGATGAGGGGATCAAGTGCTTCCGTCCCCCTGAGGTGGTGCTTCCGCCACCCCAGGTATTACTGCAAGGGACTCCATCCTCTTCTGGCTCTGAACCTCCACCGGTGTACTACGGCCCAGAGGAAGAAAATAGTTAACTCTCCTTCGATGCTTGCTGAAGTACGTCTGGGAAGACCGGATGTCTAGGGAAGTACTAAAAAACGCAACCGAGCGTTTTTCAGCGTATCCCTAGGCGCTCCGCTCCCAAACATGCTTCAGCTGGAAACTATCCACATCCTAGATCCGTGCTTAGCCTAAACCCCCTGTCATTCAAAAAACACGAACCCTACGAACCAGCACGAACGGAACAGGGCAACCGGCAGGTCGCTGGGTGTTTCATCTTGAGGGGTTTATTCAACGGGTAGGGTACGTCAGGTAAAATCACCCCCTTGTCTCAGCACAAGTTCGTGCGGTTCGTGGGATGACCGGCCCATCCTTCAAGGGTTCTATGGGCGCTCAAAGGACGACCGGACCAGTTCGTATGGTTCGTGGTGCTTCTTAACCCTGCTTTTAGTCCAATCAACCTACTAGATCCGTAGAGCATTACGAGCATACCATAACACCCCCTAACCATCCGCCTGGAATCTGGGGCAATCTGGTTAGGGTTCCCCTATCGGCTTGAGGTATGTTGTTTTTTACGGAAGAAACTTAAGAACCTACTGGATAGATACGAACACCCACCCGACCAATCCACCTTTAGAACCCACGGTACTACTTGAACCACGACAAAACACCTGCCTAAGCGTACAAGAAACCGCATAAAATTGAAGAAAACCACCCACAATCATACAATCCTCAGTATAGGATAGATCCGTTTATATACCGCTAACGCCTATTAAGCACATTATCCTGATCCTGCATAATTAAAAGGAGATCTATCTGTTTCAAAATATAGTCTTGAAATTTTGGATCCAATTCTTTATACAGACTGACCAGTTTGGTACATTCTTCGTTAGGGTTTAGGCTGAACATTTCACCTTCCCCTGTTTTAAGCCAGGTTTCATTTATATTAAAAGAAGAACAAATTAACTTAATAATACGGTCGTTAGCTTTTCGTTTTTCCACTTCCACCCCTGCAAGATACCCGCTGGAGAGAGAAATAACCCGTGAAAATTGGACCTGAGAAAGCTTAAGCGCTTCACGAACCTGCTTAATACGACGGTTAACCGTTACGACTATAGAATCATGCTTCATTACTTTATCATAATACATACAAATGGCGGTTTCGACAAGCTCAATTTTTCTTTTTTAGGTGCTATACCGTGAAATACGTATAATGATGTAGTATAATAGAGTTGTTCGGAAACCTCAGTTTCCGAACAACTTCCGCTTAAAAAACGATAAAAAACGTGAATTTATTAAGAAATCCACGTTTTTTGGAGACTTGTTCGAGAACCAACCGGGTTTTCGAACAAGTCCAATGTATGTTCATACACATATCTTTCAAAGGTAATCATATACCAATCCATTCACTAGGACCGGTTCACCTGTAATTCCTTGTACTGCAAAGAAATAGCATTGTATATACCCTTGTCTGGTCCCTTCACAAGGTCCCCTGCATATTCTATACTGGTTAAGCTATGGTGATTGATCCCCTAAATCCCCTCATGGTCCAAAGCGACCGGACGCTGCTCTTGGATGTACATGTCCCCAAGGCGGAAGCGGCCAGGGCTGCCATCATACCCTTTGCCGAACTGGAAAAATCGCCGGAACATATCCATACCTATCGTATCACCCCCTTGTCCCTGTGGAATGCCGCGAGCGCGGGGTTTGCTCCTCAAGACATCATCGCGGTCCTAAAGGCCTATACCCGCTACGAGGTCCCTCCGGGGATTGGAGCAGGTTTTTTCCACATTATGGCCCGCTATGGGAAAATACGGCTTATCCCCCCTCCTGCTGATACCGAACCGTTTCCAGTGCTTCCCGAAGAACTGCTGTTGATTTCTGATGACCCGGCGGCCCTCATGGAGATCGAGGCGGCGAATGGGTTGGCCAAGTATGTGCATAAAACTCCCCAGGGCTTTGCGCTACACCTCAGGGACCGGGGAACGATCAAGTGGGAACTCATCAAACTGGGTTGGCCGGTGAAAGACGAGGCTCCCTTTGTACCGGGGGAACCTTTGGATATACGGCTCCGGGATATCAGCGCCGGGGGAATACCCTTCACTCCTCGGCCTTATCAGCGGGAGGCTGCTCAAGCAGTCTTGGGGAACCAGGGTCCTGGTACCGGCTATGGGGTGGTGGTGCTTCCCTGCGGTTCGGGAAAGACCGTGGTGGGTATAATCCTCATGTCCTGGTTAAAAACCCATACCCTGATACTCACCCCCCACAGTGCGGCAGTACACCAATGGATAGGGGAACTGCTGGATAAAACCGAGCTTACGCAAGAGCAGATTGCCGAATACACGGGAGAGGTTAAAGCAGTGGCCCCGGTTACGGTGGCTACCTACCAGATCCTCACCTGGCGGCCTCATAAAACCGGGGATTTTCCCCACTTCCGCTTGTTCCGGGAACGATCCTGGGGACTCATCATCTACGATGAGGTACAACTCCTTCCCGCGCCGGTGTTCCGGATCACCGCGGAACTACAGGCAGTACGCCGCCTGGGACTGACCGCCACCCTGGTTCGGGAAGACGGGGCAGAGGATGCGGTATTCAGCCTGGTGGGACCTAAACGTTACGATGTTCCCTGGAAGGATCTAGCGCTTAAGGGTTGGATTGCCCAGGCGCTTTGTACGGAAATACGGCTGGATCTGCCTAAATCCCTCAAAATACCCTATGCCGTCGCATCCTCCCGAGAAAAATACCGTATTGCCAGCGAGAATCCTCTCAAAGCCAGGATCGTGCAGTACTTGGTAGATATCCACGGGGAAGATCATATCCTGGTCATTGGGCAATACCTGGATCAGCTTACGTCCCTGGCAAAACTCCTCAATGCGCCCCTCATAACCGGAAAGACCCCCCAGAGGGAACGGGAAACCCTCTACGATGCTTTTAGAAAATCCCAGTTCCGTCTCATGGTGGTATCTAAGGTAGCCAACTACGCCATAGACCTCCCGGATGCTTCCATGGCGATCCAAGTCTCAGGGTCTTTCGGATCCCGGCAAGAGGAAGCCCAGCGTCTCGGCCGGATCCTCAGGCCAAAAGGACGGAGGTCTGCAGGAAGTCCATCCCAAGGCTTCAATGCTTACTTTTATACGCTCGTCTCCCGGAATACGGTAGAGGAGCGCTTTGCCGTAAATCGTCAACAGTTTCTAGTGGAACAAGGCTATAACTATGTCATTCAGGATTGGGCAGGCTAGATGAAGCGAAGCCCGTTCAGATCGCTTGATGAATGGAAGGCGGCATTACTGACCCTCCCGGATGATCCCTACAGTGAGCTGTTCCGGAACCTCTTGGGAAACATTAAAACTCCTTTCAGTAAACAAGGGATCCTAGAAGAGGTGGTGCATTTCCTTTCCCAAGAAGCCATCCAGCAAACCATCGCGGCCTATATCGACGAGATGGACCATAAGATCCTCGCCGGGGTGGCCCTTTTAGCGGAACCCACCGTCCAAGAACTCTGGCAGTTTTTGGACGGAGAATTGAGTTTCCTCGAATTCCAGGAACTCCTCATCAATCTGGAAGAACGGTTCATCCTCTATCGTTTCTCCCAAGAAGGATCCCGTCATCTTGCCCTTAATCCCCTGTTGGAACCGATCTTACGCCCTTTCCTGGCAGATACAAGCCTCCTCTTCCCATCGATGCCTTGGGAAGGGGACCTGTCCGGTTCCAGCGGGAGGCCGCGGGTGGATGACCGGATCTTAGCGAGCGTGGTGGCCGTGGTACTGGAGGAGGACTATGGTAGAGCCGATAGGGGCGTCCGTAAAAAGGTCCTGCATACCCTGGACCGGTTGTTCCCAGGGCTTAAAGCGTCATTCCTCATAGACGCGTTCCAGGGTCTTGGTCTGTTTCACCGTTCAGCCGAAGGGGGCCGGTTGTACCCCGATGAAGGACGATTCCGGGCTTTTCAGAAACCTTCCTCCTGGGAACGGCTTGTCTATTGTGCCGCAGGATTCTGTTGTTTTAGGTGGTGTCAAGGTCAGGAGGTAAGCGGCACCCTTCAAGGGCAGGTCCGAACTTACGCCGGCTTCATCTATTGGTTCCTTGGATTGCTTGAACCTTCCCGGCAATACCCCAGGGTAAGCCTCCAACGGTTTGGGCACCTCCTGATCCGAGAGGGGATCGAACCCATTCGATCCAGGGACAGCAGTTATAGGTTCGACCTGCTCCTTGAAGCATTGGAACTCCTGGGTCTGCTGGAACCAGCCGCCCCAGGCTGTTGGCGGCTTGTACCTGAACCGGTTACTTCCAAGGCAGAAGGTCCGGTCCTTGCTATGGATAGGCCTTTTTCTTGTGTGTTGTATCCTGAAATTACCTTTGAAGATGCCCTGTCTATGGCCTTTTTTTCTGTACCCCGGAATCATGGTGCTGGTACAGGCCAGGTGGTTTTACGCTTTGAACTGACCAAATCCTCAGTGATTCGGGGTTTTGACCAAGGTATGGATGCACAGACCATGCTGGACCTTTTGAACCGCCTTTCAGGAAACCGGCTAGACCAGAGCCTTATGTGGGCTTTGCAGGATTGGGAACAGCGCTATACCGAAGTCTCCCTCCATAAGGGGGTGGTGCTGACCTTAGCAGAGGAACGGCGGTATCTGGCAGAGACGGGCCCCGTGGCTTCCCTGATAACTCAGATCTTAGGGCCCGGGGTGTATTTATTATCTGTATCGAAACGGTCCGAGGCAGTAGAAGCGCTCCAAAAAGTAGGGGTTGATAGTATAGCCCAGCATGAGGGTCCCCAAAAGTGCGCTTCTTCTACGGGGCAGGCTGCGGATACCGGGGAATTCCAGGGATACCCGGCCCTGGAGCACGTGCCCTTTCCTACTTGGATTCCTGGGAGGCAAGCTCCAGAAGACCAGGAAATCCGTGCCGCGGCCCGGACTGCGATAAAAGCACGGTTCCATCGAGCCTTGCAGGAGCTACCCCTCAGTGGGGTGGAGGCAGTGCAGGCGCGGATAGAACGGCGGGTGATCCTTGATGCGTCCCAGCTTGTAGGAACGGCTATTCGTTCCGAAAAACTTGAGGCCCAGGGACGGGACTATGTGGGGAAGGCCAGTATCGCAAAACAGGCCATAGCCACCCTGTCCTTACTTGAAGTCTGGTGGCTCCATCCAGAAGGGGGCAGTACGTGTACAGTGGGTATTCCAGAGGCCCTAAAAAAATGGGGAGGTGAGAGTGTTCTCCTCCTCAAACCCTTATTCCAGGATGAAAGTGCCGAAAGCAGCACGCAGAAGCAGCGTCTCAGCCCTGAAGCCGGATCCGGTAAGGCTAAAGCCCCACAGGAGACCATCCGCTTGCCTCTGGGCAAGATCAGCCGAGTCCGGCGGATTAAACCGTCTTTTTTTGGAGAATAGCTCTTTTGGGGTGTCCAAGGCTTTAGGGAAATGTTTTTTGTAAACCCTGGATGAGGATAATTGTTTATGGGTTGAGGCTTTTTCAAGTGTTTAGCTTTTGAAAAAGGACCTGTAGGTTTTTAAGGAAAAGCAGTCTTTTGGCTGTTTTTTCAAAGCCTTTTTCATCGGACCAAGGATCCGCCCTAAAGGGAATCGTGAAAAAGGTTTCATTTGTAGGTGAAAATCTGTTTAAGGTGGAAAAGTATATGCCATTATTGCCCTTTTCAAGTCAGCAAGTCGAAATTAGTCAGGCCAAACTCGCAGTTCTTATTGATGCGGACAATACGCAGCCTGCTATCATTGAGGGTCTTTTAGATGAGGTAGCTAAATACGGAGTGGCCAGTGTGAAGCGGATCTACGGCGACTGGACCAGTACGAATCTCCGTTCCTGGAAGGATCGGCTCCTGGAATACGCCATTCAGCCCATTCAGCAATTTTCTTATACCAGTGGTAAGAACGCCACTGATTCCGCCATGATCATTGATGCCATGGACCTGCTCTACAGCGAAAAGCTGGACGGTTTTTGTATTGTTTCCAGTGATTCCGATTTTACCCGCTTGGCGGCGCGGTTGCGGGAAAGCGGTCGTATGGTTTACGGATTCGGAGAAAAGAAGACCCCTCGGGCCTTTGTTTCGGTCTGTGATAAATTCATCTATACTGAAATTCTTCGGGGGGTACAAGAGGAGACTGATGATGATGACGCAAAACACCCCTCTCCTACCCGTAAGGATTTCAAAGTGGATCGCCGGCTTCTCAAACTACTCAGAGACGCGGTGGATGATCTGGCCGATGAATCGGGCTGGGCGTATCTCGGCGGGGTAGGCCAGAAGATCACCCTGCGGTCCAGTGAATTTGACCCCCGGAACTACGGCTTCAAAAAGCTGGGGGATCTTTTCCGGGCTATACCCCAGTTTGAGACCGAAGAGCGGCCCCAGGAGAACAGTACGGGCCGACAGATATACATCCGCTGGAAAAAACGGAAATAAAGGGCCCACGAGGACTCAGGATGAGCCTTGAGGTAGCGCCGAGAGCAGGAGCCTGTTCTCGGCTGTCCGGGGTTCTGGTACATGAACCATAAACAAAGTTCCAATTGCCTCTTTAATTGAGGTAGATAAAATACGTATGGCCCTCGTAGGTTGATTGGACTCAAAGCAGGGATAAGAAGAACCACGAACCATACGAACCGGTCCGGTGGTCCTTTGAGCGCCCATAGAACCCTTGAAGGATGGGCCGGTCATCCTACGAACCGCACGAACTTGTGCTGAGACAAGGGGGTGATTTTACCTGACGTACCCTACCCGTTGAATCAACCGCTCAAGATGAAACACCCAGCGACCTGCCGGTTGCCCTGTTCCGTTCGTGCTGGTTCGTGGGGTTCGTGTTTTTTGAATGACAGGGGGTTTTAGGCTAAGCACGGTACTCGTAGGTTGAAAGGGACTTTGTAGCCTTATTCATAGTTTCTTTTGCCGTGATTATCCTGTTTTTTGATTATTAGGTTCGTCACTTTCAACCCCCGGTTAGTTTTGAAACGGCCCCTTTGGGTTATATTTTTTGAATATCATCCCGCCGTCCCCTCTGGGATAATCATAATCAAAATAAATTTTTAACATATTACCGGGGTCAATGTTTTTTCTTTCCATGTTCTCGTACATTTCCATTTCATGCAGATGGAATATGTCATTTAGGCCATACAGCACATCGTAGGATTCATCCGCGGAATAGGCGGGTAAAGCCTCAAAGTCATAGTACGCCGCGTTTTGAGGGGCGTTTTCGAGCATAACCGGTTTTCTGTCCGGGTGGGCCGCGACATCCGCGGCAATGTATGTCCGGGCCTCCTTGTATCCCTCTCTTCCTCCACTGGGAATGTCGGGGATTATTCCGTTGAGTCCGGCGGCAAACACATAGACCAGGAACGGCGCGGCAAAGGCCAATCTTTTCCATGAATGCACACAGTAAATAAACACCGCCGCCAACGCGAAAAAGAAAGGTGCGCTAATAGGCCACAGATAACGAAAGGTAATCATCGGCCTGAAAAAAGAAATACCGTAGGACAGGG
>JAIRLU010000100.1 GCA_031259215.1 Treponema sp.
TTTTGTCCGCCTTCCCTTAACCACTGCCGCTTCAATTCACCACACCAATGCCTTGACAAGCGATTGGGAAAGCATTGTTCCTAAAAATGAGCTTTCCTATATCTTGGGTAATCCGCCGTTTTTGGGCTATAGCATAACGGACAGGAGACAAAAATCTGAAGTTCAAAATATCTTTAAGGACATGAAGCATAGTGGGACTTTTGATTATGTTACTGCATGGTACAAAAAGGCAGCCCACTATATCCAAGGGACTGACATTGAAGTCACTTTTGTATCAACCAACAGTCGAAGCCTCTGAAACAGTAGCAAGTCAGATTAACGCGTATCTCGTTGACGCACCGGTTCTGTTCATTGACCGCAGGACTAAGCCTTTATGTAAATTTTCTGAAATGATTTATGGAAATAAGCCTACTGATAATGGTCTATTCTTTCTTGATCAAGACGAAAAAGATACATTGCTTGCAAGAGAGTCTTATTTAAAGGATATAATAAAACCTTTTTTGGGGGCGTATGAATTTATTAACCATATTCCCAGGTATTGTTTTTGGCTAGATGGTGTTTCAGCTTCAAAATATAAAAAATCGAAAGAGTTTAAAGAACGACTGAAGGGCATTACGGCTTTTCGTGAATCAAGTCAAAAAGAGGCGACTCGTAGGCTTGCGGAATTCCCGTTTTTATTTGGTGAAATTCGTCAGCCTGTTACAGATTATATCTTAGTGCCTTACCATTCATCTGAATGCAGAAAATATGTACCTATCGGATTTGTTTCAAAGAATGTTATTGTTGGTAATAGCAATTCTTGTATTCCAAATGCAACAGTATATGAATTTAGCATAATTACATCAATTATGCACATGGCCTTGATGCGGTATGTTTGTGGAAGGTTAGGATTGAGTTACCGCTATTCCGCTTCTATTGTCTACAACAACTACCCCTGGCCTACTCCCACAGAAAAACAGAGGGCAGCTATTGAAACAGCCGCGCAAAATGTTTTGGATGCCCGCGCCCTGTTCCCCAGAAGCAGCCTTGCCGGCCTATACGATCCTTTAACCATGCCGCAAAAACTGGTCAAAGCCCACCAGAAACTCGACAAAGCTGTTGAAGCCGCTTATGGCAGAACCTTTGATGACGATAGCCATCGGGTGGCGTATCTGTTTGAACTGTACCAGAAACTAAGCGGGGAACTCTTTGTGGATAAGAAGACGCGGGGGAAAGGGAGGAAGTTATAATAGAGTTGTACAGAAACCTCAGTTTCTGAACAACTTCCGCTTAAAAAACAGCAAAATGCGGAGCATTTTGCAAGACTTGTTCGATAACCAACCGGGTTATTGAACAAGTCCTATATATAACAGACAAGGAGATGTAAAATGGCTTCAACTAACAGCGGCCAAAAGTTCATTGCCAAGAACAGGGCGCCTCGGGTTCAGATCGAATATGACGTTGAACTGAACGGTGCAGAGAAAAAGGTCGATTTGCCTTTTGTTATGGGGGTTATGTCGGATCTGTCGGGTAAACCTACGGAGCCTTTGGCTCGGGTGGAAGACCGGCAGTTGCTGGAAATAAACAGCGAGAATTTTGACGACCGCCTCAAGGGGATTAAGCCCCGGGTAGCCTTCACGGTTCCCAATGTGCTAGGCGGAGAGGGAAGCATCCCGGTGGAAATGACCTTTGAAAGTATGGCGGATTTTTCCCCTGCTGCGGTTACCGCCAAGGTAGATGGACTCAAGCAGCTTATGGAAGCCCGGCAACAGCTGGCCAATCTCCTTTCGTATATGGACGGTAAGCAGGGAGCAGAGGATCTGCTCAATAAAATTCTTAAAGATCCTACCCTGCTTAAGGCCCTGGCGCAAAAGGCGAAAGAGGCGGATGGTACCGCAGGCGCCGGTGACGTATCGGAAGAAACCACAAAATAAGGAAGGTATAGTATGGCAGATATGGAAAAGCAGGATCTTCTTAACCCTGAAACCCTGGTAATGTCTGATTTTGAAAGCTTATTAAATCAAGAGTTCAAGCCTAAATCGGAAGAAGCCACCACCGCGGTGCAGGGTGCGGTAAAAACCCTGGTAAGTCAGGCGCTGGAAAACGCAGCGCTTATCTCCAACGATACGATTAAAACCATCGAAGGGATCATTGCGGAACTGGATAAAAAACTTTCGGTCCAACTTAACCTCATCATCCACCACCCTGATTTTTCCCAGTTGGAGGGGGCTTGGCGAGGATTGGATTATCTGGTGAGCAATAGTGCCACCGGAGATCGGATGAAGATCCGAGTCCTGAATATTTCCAAGGCAGAGATAGGCAAGGTGATCAAACGATTCAAGGGAACCGCCTGGGATCAAAGCCCTCTGTTTAAGAAATTCTACGAAGAGGAATACGGTACTGCCGGGGGCGAGCCTTACGGCGCTTTGATCGGCGATTTTTACTTCAACCAAACCCCGCCGGATATGGAAATCCTCAAGGGCTTGGGGCAGGTCGCCGCGGCAGCCCACATGCCCTTTATTTCTGCGGCAGACCCCTCAATTATGAACCTGGATTCATGGCAGGACTTGGCCAATCCCCGGGACATTGCCAAGATATTCTCCACCCCCGAATACGCTGCCTGGAGATCCTTCCGGGATTCCGATGACAGCCGCTACGTGGCCCTGTGCCTGCCCCGGGTTTTGAGCCGGATTCCCTACGGGGCCAAAAGCAACCCGGTGGAAGCATTTGACTTTGAGGAAGACACCGGGGCAGGGGACAGCAGTAAATACAACTGGATGAACGCGGCTTATGCCATGGGGGTAAATATCAACCGGTCCTTTTCCAACTACGGCTGGTGTGCCAATATCCGGGGGGTGGAATCCGGAGGCATGGTCGAAGGGCTGCCCACCCATACCTTCCCCACCGACGACGGCGGCGTGGCTATGAAGTGTCCCACGGAGATCGCCATCACCGACCGACGGGAAGCAGAGCTTTCAAAAAGCGGCTTCCTGCCCCTGCTTCACTGGAAAAACACCGATTACGCGGTCTTCCTCGGGGGCCAAACGACGAACCATCCCCAGGAATTTGATTCTCCGGATGCTACTGCCAACGCCAGTCTCTCAGCGCGGCTTCCCTATATTTTTGCCACCAGCCGCTTTGCCCATTACCTCAAGTGTATCGTCCGGGACAAGATCGGCTCCTTTAAGGAAAAGGAGGATATGCAGGTCTGGCTTTCCAACTGGATAGCCCAATATGTAACCGGGGATCCCAATGCCTCCGAGGAGATCAAGGCCAAGTACCCCTTGGCGGAGGCAAAGGTAGAGGTGGAATCGGTGGAAGGACAGCCGGGGTATTACACTGCGCGGTTTTACCTCAGGCCTCACTATCAGCTTGAGGGACTTACCGCTTCCTTACGCTTGGTTACCAAGGTTCCCAGCGGATCTTAATAGAGTTGTTCAAAAACTTCAGTTTTTGAACAAATTCTAATAAAAAACAGCAAAATGCGGAGCATTTTGCAAGACTTGTTCGATAACCAACCGGGTTATCGAACAAGTCCAATGAGTCTCTAAAAATCGCAGGGTTTTGCGATTAACTATTTATACGGAGGTTTTTATTATGGCAGGTACGTATTTCTTGCAGTTGGAAGGTATTGAAGGACAGGCTTCGGACAAGGCCCATGATAAATGGCTGGAACTCATTTCCTTTGCCCACGGTACAAGTCAGAACATATCCATCCAGCGGGGTGGTGATGTGGCCGGGCGGGGGCAGTTTGATCCTGTTACCTTTACCCATGCAGTGGACAAGGCTACGCCGAAGATCCAGCTTTACTGCATGAACGGCAACAAAATCGGTAAGGCTGTTCTCCAATACTGCCGGGTTATCGGTGGCGCCCAGACTCCGGTATACGAGGTTACCCTGGAAAATGTGCGGGTCGCCAAGGCCGCGGTGAAAACCATTGACACGGGATCCTCGGATCCCCTGTCCCAGCAACCTGTGGAAACGGTGGATCTGGTGGCTGGAAAAATCACCTGGAAGGTTACCCCCATCAAGCCCGACGGTTCCAAAGACGGGGCCATTGAGGCAGCCTTCGACCAGATCGCCAACCAATAGACGGTTCTTAAGGACACATCCCATCGGCAGCTTGTAGTTCGGATGTACTCCAAGGGTAAGCAGCGCAGTAAAGTGCCGGGGGATTGTCTTTATGTCAAAGGGGACTGAATGGCAAATGGTAATGAAAATCATCGGAACTTCAAAAAAGAAGATGCCCGGTACAAGCCTTATGTACTCAAGCGCTTGACCGATGATGAGCCGTACGAGAAAAGAGAAATCCTTCAGAATGTCATCACCGAAAAACAGGTAAAGGATGATATCTTTAGGAACATTGAAATGCTCTTTTGTTCCCGGTCTCATCTGTCCCTGGCGGAGTTCAAAGGGTATGAGGATATAGCAAATTCCGTATTAGGTTATGGGATTTCCGATTATTGCGGTAAGCTTTGCAGTGATGATGAACGGGCATTCCTCCTGGAGCATATTAAAAAGCAGATTCGGGATTTTGAGCCTCGGCTGGCCCCAGATTCCGTTGACGTGCAATTTGCCAACCCTGATGCCGCCATGCGTTCCCTCTTGGAATTGCGGATCAGCGGCCACATCACCGTAGATCAGGTGAACGAAGAAGTGTTTTTTGTTTCCCACATGGATCTGGAGACAGGAAACGCCAGCCTGAGTTATGCGAATTAAGGATTATTAATGGAACTCCTGGACTATTACCGTGATAACCTTACCTATATTAGAGATTTAGCAGCGGAATTTTCCGCGGAGTTTCCCAAAATCGCCGGTCGTTTGGGTTTGGGAGAATTTGAGTGTGAGGATCCCTATATTGAACGCCTCCTGGAGGGGACCGCCTTCTTATCCGCCCAGGTAGAAAAAAAACTTGACGAGAGTTATTTTAATTTACTGGAATCGGTTTTGAATTCCTTGGCTCCCAGCGCCCTGTACCCCATTCCTTCGGGGGCGGTGTTGGAACTGGCTTTGAATTACGGGAATGAAAGGATTAATTCCGGCTCCGTTCTTCCAGCAGGGACGGTATTGGATGCGGTGATTCCTACCATCAATACCCCCTGCCGCTTTTCAACCCTGGAGGACATGCCCCTTGCCCCCTTAACCGTGGCAGAGGCAGAATACATAACCCGAAACCTTGCGGATTTCGGCATCAATAACCCCCAGGGCCTTGCAGGGCTTCGAATAAAACTCACCGCCGGGAATACCGTCCCTTCTTCCATAAATCAACTACACTTCTATATAAACCTCGCGGAAGCGGACGCTTCCCTGCTTCTCCGTCAGATTCTCCACGAGACCGTGGACATCTACATCAGCCACGGGGAGCGGTTTGTCCCTCATGGGGGTATTTCCTGTGCTATACCCCTGGCCGCCGGGGTAAAGCTCCTTCCCGATCAGATTAAGGGCCATGTCCTGGGGCTCCGGGTCTTACAAAATTTTTTGTCTTACCCCGCTTTTTTTAAGTTTTTTACCCTGGGGAACCTGGGGAATGTTTTTTCCTCCCCCATTGGTACCACGGAGCTGCTTCTGGTCTTTAGACGGCGGGAACCTTCTCTGGCTTCCATCAAAGCCTCCTCCTTGAAACTTAACTGTGTTCCCGTTCTGAATCTTTTTGCCAAACGATCCGACCGGGTGCTGATTGAAAAGGAAGCCTATCGGTTTCATGTGGTCCCTGATCGGGCCGTGCCCCAGGACTATGAGGTGGTCCAGGTTCAGGGGTTGGAATTTTTTAACGAGCAAAACAAGACTCTTTTTTTTGCAGATAATTTTTATGAGGATAATCCTCTGAAGGAACGGACCAAAAAGAACTTTTTCAGCCAGCACCGCCGCAAAAGCCTGGTGAATCCCCGCGGCACCCGGCGTAGTTCCTACGAGGGAGCCGAGGTCTTTGTTTCCTTTTCGCTTCAGGATAAAAAAACGGAAGGGGCCTATCAATTTGCCGCAGACACGATCTGTACCAACCGGGACCTCCCCCTGCTTTTACTGGGGGAGAGTTCCCTTAGTTCCCACAATCCCCTCCTCAAGGGGGCGACCTTTATCGCCCGGCCGACCCGGCCTGGGTATTCTCTTTTTTATCGAGGGGTGCGTTCGGATTTTTCAAAAATAAGTCACCTTGTTTTTAACCTTTCCGCCCTGTTATGGCAGAATGGGAATTTTCCCCTGGAGGCCCTGCGGGCCCTGCTGGGTTCCTATCAGATCCGTTCCGGGGAGGAAATGGAACGGATGTTGGAAGGTATCGTCTCCCTGAGGAGTGAGCGGATGACCTTCCGTTTTATAGAAAAGGGGGCGGTTTTTTTTGAACCCGGCTGGAAGATCAGCGTTACCCTGGATGAAACTGCCTATGCGGGTATGGGGTATTATATTTTCGGGAAGATCCTCGCCGAAATTTTACGGTCCTTTGCGCCGATCAATACCCTTTTGGAGATCCATTTTTTTACCAAACAGTCAGGACAGATAGCGGTATGGAAGACCTTAGAAAACTGATCCGGTCCTGGTCCCAGCAACTCCGGCAGGGCATATCCGCCCCGGACTTTTGGGGGCTTGTGCGGAAGCTGGAGAAAAATAACCCCGCAAGGCCCCGGCTGGGCTACGCCAAACACCCTGCCGATGAAAACATTCGTTTTGGTCAGACCCCCCATCTCTACTTTCCCCCCAGCGATATTGCGGAGATCATCGAAGGGAAAAAGGTGGGCCTTGACGCCGTGGTGTTTACGTACTTTTTGGGCCTCCTTGGGGTGAACGGGCCTATGCCCCTGGAATTTACCAATTATGTGTACCAACGATCCCGCAGCTATTACGACCATGGGTGGCGGCGTTTTCTGGATATCATCCATCACCGGATGCATGGGCTGTATTACCGGGCCTTTGCCCAGAATGAACAGAGCATCAGCTTTGACCGCCCAGAGGATGATCCGGTGCGGGACTTGATCAAAAGCCTTACGGGGCTGCCCGTGGAGATGGGGTTCAATCCGGTTTTGGAAACCATAGCCCTTTCCTATGGGGCAAATTTTTCCTTTATGGCGAGGAATCGGGACGGCCTGGAGGATATGCTGCGGCGTATGCTCAAAACCAGGGTACGGGTGAAGGATTTTATCGTGGCCCCTTATGATCTTGATGTAGCGGATCACGCAGTCTTGGGTAATCCAAAAACCGCGGTTTTGGGGGTAAATATACAAATTGGACGGAGCTGCCTGAGCGCTACCCGTCAATTTGAAATAGAGATTGGGCCGATAGGCTTTGATACCTACCAGATATTGATGACCCCTTCGAGCGGGTTTGAGATATTGTGGCAGACGGTGAGCCTGTACTTGGATCGGCCTTTGGATTATGTGGTAGTTATTCAGCTTGCTAGGGGAGTTCCTCCGGCACGACTAGGCTTTGACTGGACCCAAATCAACGCCGATGCAGCCCAGTTGGGGTATACCTGCTGGCTTGGCAATCCAGACAGAGCATTGGAACTGAGCATCAACGCTTCCCGGTTTAACCGGATGAAAAACGAAGAACTAATAAACATAAAGGAAAGGACATGAGTAAACTTAAACGGATTCAGCTTTTTTCAAAACTGGACGAAAAGGCCTATAAGGCCATTGAAAGCGCGACGATTCTCTGCAAAACCCGGGGCAATCCCTACATTGAATTGACCCACTGGGTAAACCAGATCTTCCTTTCGGAAAACACCGATTGGCACGAAGTTCTGCGTTTTTTTGCCCTGGATGAGGGAAAATTGTCCAAGAACATGATCGCCGCTATGGACGCCCTGCCCCGGGGGGCTTCCTCCATCTCGGATTTTTCCAACACCATAGAACTGGTGATCAAGGAAGCCTGGATGATCGCCTCCCTGGTATTTAAGGAGGGGGCCATCCGGACCGGGCACCTGCTCATCGCCATCAAGCAGACCCCGGAATTCGCCCGGCAACTCCACGACATGAGCAGCGAATTTGTGAAAATTAACGGGGATATGCTGGCAGAGCAATTCCTGGATATCGTCAAGAATTCTGGAGAGACCTCAAGCGTGATATCCGCGGGGGAAAGCGGCGCTACCGGCCAGGCCGGAGCCCTCATGGGGAGCGCGGCTATGGGCGGTACCGAGGCCCTCAGGCTCTATACTGCGGATATGACCGCTGTTGCGGCTTCCGGCAAAAGCGACCCTATCGTGGGCCGAGACAGTGAGATCCGGAAGGTCATTGATATCCTCATGCGCCGCCGCCAGAACAACCCCATCATCACCGGGGACGCGGGGGTGGGCAAGACCGCGGTGGTGGAGGGCTTTGCACAGCGACTCGCCGCGGGGGATGTTCCGGGCAGCCTCCAGGGGACCCGGCTCCTCTCCCTGGACATCGGCCTCCTCCAGGCCGGGGCCAGTATGAAGGGGGAATTTGAAAACCGTCTCAAGCAGGTGATCGAAGCGGTGCAAAGCGCTGAAACTCCAATCATCCTCTTTATCGACGAGGCCCACACTATGATCGGCGCCGGGGGGCAGGCGGGGCAGAACGATGCGGCTAACCTCTTAAAGCCCGCCCTGGCCCGGGGGCAGCTCCGCTGTATCGCCGCCACCACCTACCAGGAGTATATCAAATACTTTGAAAAGGACCCGGCCCTGACCCGGCGGTTCCAGAACATCATCGTGGACGAACCCGACGACCAAAAGGGTACGGAGATGATGCGGGGTATCGCCGCCACGCTGGAGGCCCACCACCAGGTGTCCATCCTGGACGAGGCCCTGGAGGCAGCGGTCAAGCTGTCCCGGCGCTACATCCCCGCCCGGCAGCTTCCGGACAAGTCGGTGAGCATCCTGGACACTGCCTGCGCCAAGGTTGCTTTGAGCCAAAACGCGGAGCCCGCGGAACTGGAATACTGCCGCCGCCGGATAGAGGCCCTGGAACTGGAAAAGGAGATCCTCACCCGGGAAGAAGCCGGGGGCTTTGACCACGGGGAAAAACTCGAAGACATTGAGCAAGAGATCGCCGGGGAAGAGGAGAAGAAGGCCGCCCTGGAAAAACGGCTGGAAACGGAAAAGGCCCTGGTGGCGGATATTACCCGGCTCCGGGAAGAAGCGAAGGCGGAACCGGAAAAAGCGGGCCTCAAAGCGGAACTGGAAGCCAAGCGGAAGGAACTGGCCGGGGTTCAAGGGGAAGATCCCCTGGTGTTCCCCCTGGTGGACAGCCAGGCGGTGTCCTCGGTCATTTCCGAATGGACCGGGATCCCCCTGGGCCGGATGGTCAAGAACGAGATCCAGTCCATCCTGAGCCTGGACAAGGAACTGCAAAGCCGGGTTATCGGCCAGGATCACGGCCTTGCGATCATCTCCAAACGGGTAACCACCGCCCGGGCATCCCTGGCGGACCCCAACAAGCCCATCGCGGTGATCATGCTGGCAGGCCCCTCCGGTACGGGGAAAACCGAAACCGCCCTGTCCCTGGCGGAACAGATCTACGGCAGCGAGGAAAACATCATCACCATCAACATGAGCGAATTCCAGGAGGCCCATACGGTTTCCACCCTCAAAGGGGCGCCTCCGGGGTATGTAGGCTATGGCGAAGGGGGCGTCCTTACCGAAGCGGTCAGGCGCAAACCCTACAGCGTCGTTCTTCTGGACGAAGTGGAAAAGGCCCACCCGGACGTACACGAGATCTTCTTCCAGGTCTTTGACAAGGGCCAGATGGAAGACGGCGCGGGGCGGCTCATCAACTTCCGCAACACCGTGATCATCCTTACCACCAACGTGGGGGACGGGGTTATTGCGGACATCTGCGCCGATGAAGACAAGCTGCCGGATCCCGCGTTCCTGGAAGGGGCGATTCGGCCTGAGATGATGCGGGTCTTTCCCGCGGCTCTTTTGGGCCGCCTCCAGATCGTGCCCTACTATCCCTTGGGGAAACGGGCCCTCTACTCCATCATCGATCTCAAACTGGGGAAGATCAAAAAGCGGGTAGCCGACAACTACCGAGCGGAACTGGCAGCCACCGACGCGGTGAAGGACGAGATTATCCGTCGCTGCGACAACGCGGCCAGCGGGGCCCGGCTCATCGACGCTGTGATCAACAACAGCATCCTGCCGGAGATCAGCGCGGAATTCCTGCGGAACATCATGGAAGGGCATACCCTGAAACGGGCCCTTATCGACGTGCAGGATGAACAGTTTACCTATACCTTTGAGAACCAAGAGGACGAGATACCCGCGCCTGCAGCGCCCCTTGCTTAATGGACTTGTTCAATAACCCGGTTGGTTATCGAACAAGTCTTGCAAAATGCTCCGCATTTTGCTGTTTTTTAAGCGGAAGTTGTTCAGAAACTGAGGTTTCTGAACAACTCTAATGTA
>JAIRLU010000218.1 GCA_031259215.1 Treponema sp.
GGCTTGGCCCTTTGGAGACCAAGCCACCGTCTTGGTAAGAAGGCAATGGACTTGTTCAATAACCCGGTTGGTTATCGAACAAGTCTTGCAAAATGCTCCGCATTTTGCTGTTTTTTAAGCGGAAGTTGTTCAGAAACTGAGGTTTCTGAACAACTCTAATGCACAGGGCAGGAACGAAAAGACCTATGCCGTACGAGGAACAACACCCCCTCATAAGGCCCACTCCCGGTGTTAGACCCCGAGGCGGTTCCGCCGTATGAGGTCCAGGGTGGTCTGTACGGTTAGGGGCCGGTGCTCATTGAGAGGCAGGATCCGCTCATGAATGGCGTCAATGATCCAGTCCGCCTGGGGGAAGTAGAGCTGCTCCATTTCCGCTGCCGGGGTTATCCAGTTCCGGCTTCCCACCACGGTTACCGGGGCATCCAGGTAATCAAAGGCAAAGGTCTGTAGATTACTGGCCAGGGTGTGCAGGAACGAACCCCGCTCCGCGGCATCACTCGCCAGCAGCAGCCTGCCGGTCTTCTGTACGGATTCGATGATGGTCTGGTAGTTCAGCGGGTTGATGAAGCGCAGGTCGATCACTTCCGCTTGCAGCCCATATACCCTTTCCAGTTGCTTGGCCGCGTCCAGGGCCTTGTACAAGGTCGCTCCCAAGGTCGCAATGGTGAGATCCTTTCCTGGTTTCCTTATGACCGGTTCACCTTCAGGCACTTCGTAATACCCTTCGGGGACGCCCCCGCTTTCAAATTGTTCACTCATATCATAGAGGAGCTGGCTCTCAAAAAAAATAACCGGATCCGTCCCCCGAAGCGCCAGGTTAAGCATACCCTTGGCATCGTAGGGGGTAGCGGGGAACATGGCCTTAAGCCCAGGAATATGGGCAACCAGAGCAGACCAATCCTGGCTATGCTGGGCGCCGTACTTGTTTCCCACCGAAACCCGGACCACCAGGGGCATTTTGAGCAGCCCTGCGGACATGGCCTGCCATTTAGCGGCTTGATTAAAAATCTCATCTCCCGCACGGCCCAGAAAATCGCAGTACATGAGTTCCACCACTGCCCTGCCCCCGGATAAGGCGTACCCCACCCCGGCGCCTACAATGGCCCCTTCGGAGATGGGGCTGTTGAAGAGCCGCGTATACGGCAGCAGTTCCGTGAGGCCTCGATACACCGCAAAAGCCCCTCCCCAGTCCCGGTTTTCTTCTCCCCAAGCCGCCATGGTGGGGTCAATGGTGAACCGGTGAGCCATCGCCTCAAAGAGGGCATCCCGGTACTGGAAGGCCTTGTTCTTGGATAGGGCCTTTCCTTCCGCATCAAAGCCATAGCGGGCCTTCCCTGCCAGGGCCTTCACCCGGGGGTTTTCCCGCAGAGGCTGGGACAATTCCGGTTCCCGGTCTTCCAGCTTTTCAACCGTACCGTTAGAGAACATCACCGATTCAATGAAAGCCCCGCCTACCCGGGGAGAAACCGCATCATCCGTAGCCAGTTTCACCACTGCCTGCAGTTTGCTGCTCACCTGCTCCTGCAGCGCCTTTAAACCGTCTTGGGAGATGAGCCCCTGTTCCACGAGACAGTTCCCGTAGCTTTCAAGGGAATCCGCCTCCTGCCAGAGCTTGATCTCTTCAGGGGTACGGTAACTAGAAGCATCCGAAGGGGAATGGCCTGAGATCCGGTAGGTCAAGGTATCCAGGAGAACCGGCCCCTTGCCCGCCAAGAGGATTTCCTTTTTCCGAGCCACTGCATCTGCCACTGCCAGGGGATTGTACCCATCCACCCGTTCAGCGTACATGTTTTCAGGGTTAACCCCCGCGCCGACCCGGGCCATAATCCCATAACCCATGGTTTCCCCCGCAGTCTGTCCTCCCATACCGTAGAAGTTATTAAAGAAGTTGAAGAGTATGGGCGGCACCCCTCCTGCCTCTTGAGGCCAGAGGGTCCGGTACTGGTCCATGGCAGCGAACATCATCGCCTCCCATACCGGACCGCAGCCCATAGAAGCGTCCCCGATATTGGCGATGACTATACCAGGCTTGCGGTTGATCCGCTTGTAGAGGGCCGCACCCACGGCAATATCCGCAGAACCTCCCACGATGGCGTTGTTAGGCATGGACCCAAAAGGGGTAAAGAAGGCGTGCATGGAACCGCCCAGCCCTCGGTTAAAGCCAGACTGCCGGGCGAAGATTTCCGCCAAAGTACCGTAGAGGACGAAATTTTCCCCTAGATCCCTGATACCGGTATAGGGAATCTTTTCCACCACGGCCAAGGTTTCTCCCTGGAGGAACCCTCTCATGATGGCTTCAAGCTGCTGTTCCCCTTCAGGATGAGGGCCCGTTGCAGAGTGGGTAAGCTGCCATAGGGCAGCATAGCATTTGGCCAGGATCTCCCCGTGGCTCCGGTGACTCCCAAAGATACAATCCTCTAGGCTCAGATTAACGCACTGCCCCACCGAGGACGCCTCTTGGCCCATGGAAAGATGAGCCGGTCCTTTGTGGTTATAGGTGATACCCTTAAAGGCTCCCTGGGTCTTAAAGGTATTCAGCATGGTTTCAAATTCCCGGATGGTGCACATATCGTACCATATCTGGATGAGCCTTTCTTTTCCGTACCGGGCGACTGCTGTTTGCAAGTCCCCGGTATACTGATTAACCGGTATGTCCTTGATGGTAAGGACCGCGGGTTTCCGTACTTCCTGTGGATATACGACAAGTGATTTAGGCATTTTCTTTTTTCCTTTACTTCTTATGGCCGTACCACGTAATCGGCACGTCCTCTTAGGGTTCTCAGCTTGCTTCAGAGGAAACCCCGATCGTATGTAAGGCCCATTGGGCTTTTTCCTGGACTATCCTGAATCTATCCTCCCGTGCCTGGTGCAGAAAGGGGATATAGGCTTCTTGAAAGGCATTGACCATCGCATTGATGGCGTTCAACTTCCATCGCCACAAGGATTCTTCCTGGATGTAGAAGAATTTCCCTGATAAGCGCCTTAGGATATCCCCATAGTCCATGGAGAGGATCTGTTCCGGCAAGAGCCAAAAGGCCAAGGCTTCCAGATCGGGAAACCGATCTCGATCTTCCCAAGTCCCCTTATTCATGGGGCATGCGTTCTGACAAGCATCACAACCGTATAACCAGGTCCCCATCATCCGGTTGACCTCATCGGTGTAGGGGAGCGCCTCATGGGAAGTAGAGAGCCTGCTGATACAGGTGGCCATATTCATGGTGTAGGGAGCGGAAAGGGACCTGGTCGGGCAGGAGCGGATACAGCAGGTACACTGGGAGGGACATTCCCGTACCTGGTGGGTTTCGATGAGTTCCAGTTCTTGGTCGATGATCCAGGCGTTCAGCGCAAACCAGGAACCCTCTTCGGTATAGAAAAAATTGTTTCGCCGGATGCGTCCCAACCCAGCCTTGAAGGCGGCCCATCGAAGCGCGGTAAGGCCGTACTTTTCTTCCGTGGCGGTTCGCAGCCCCAGTTCGTGCAGATACGCTTCAAAGGCCCGCAAGCTCTGGGCCTCTGGGGATGCAGGGTTGAGCCGCATATCCACTAGATAGTATTTTCCGTAATGGGGCAACAGCGCCGCAGGAATATGGTAATGCCCATAGGAACAGGCCGTTATGATGATGGACTTGGCCCAAGGGAACGAGGCACGAGGATCCGCAAAGCCCATAAAACGCCGGTAGAGAGCCTCCCCTTGGGGGATTCGGTCCATCCGTTCCCGCAGCCGATCCCCATAATCAGACATGGCTTCTGCTTTGATGATGCCGCATTTCCCGATACCCAGTTCCCGGGCCTTTTGCCGGATCTGTTCTTCCCTGGACATGGGCTTATGCAAGCTCCCACACCACATCCCGTATCAGTTCACTCACCGTAGGATGCGGGAAGATGAGCTGTTTTACTTCCTCAATCGAAAGTTCCTGTTCAATGAGGACCGCCCCGCCCCAGATAAACTCTGAGGCGTAGGCCCCTACTCCGTGGACCCCCAGAATCCGCCGAGAACCTGCATCGGCGATGACCTTGACCGCACCTTGGCCTGCAAAGGTGTTTTCCGCCACAAAACGGCCTGAGAGCCGCATCGGGAGGGAGGCTTTGAGGATAGGGATGCCCTTTACCGCGGCTTCTTGCTCGGTGATCCCCACCCCTGCGGCTTCGGTGATGCCGTACACGGCCCAAGGCACCGCATTATACCGCATCCGGTTACTCCCCAAAGGGGTTCCATCCAAATACCCCAGGATATCCGCTACTGCAACCTCGGCCATACGGTACGCGGAATGAGCGAGGAGACTCTTCCCCGTTACATCCCCAGCAGCCCAGATCCCCGGCACATTGGTCCGCATCCGATCATCCAGGGTAAGCCCTTTGGGCCCTGCATCAATTCCCGCGGCTTGGGCACCCCAGGTATCCAGGACCGGCCTGCGGCCTACCGCGATAAGCACCTGATCCGCCTCCAGGGTCTCCTTTTTTCCTTCCTGAGCTACCAGATGTACCCTACCCTGGCGGATTGCTTCAACCCGGCATCCCAGCTTAAACTGCACGTTTTTCATGGTCCGACGGAACAAGGGGGCCTGCTCCTGGTCCATGAAGGGAAGGATCTCTTCCATCATTTCAACAACCGTAACCTGGGTTCCCAGACTGGCGAAGAGTCCGGCGAATTCCACCCCGATGACGCCTCCACCGATAATCGCCAGCCCCTTCGGTACCGCTGCAATGGCCAAAAGCCCGGTAGAATCCACCACTGCCGGATTATCTTGTATCCCTGGTATAGGGGGCAGCACGGGAACCGACCCGGTGGAAACGAGAATCGTCCGGCAGGTATGTTCTTCTGTACCGCCTGCATTCAAAGCGACTTGTACGGTTCCGGGTCGATCCCCTGCAGGGGCTTCCAAAATCTCTCCACGGCCCACCGCCAGGCTTACGCCGTATCGTTTCATCTGGCTTGCGATGCCCCCCCGCAGTTTTTCCACTACCTCGGTTTTCCAGCGCTGGATCCCTGCCCAGTCAAAGGAGATGCCCGTAAGGGTAAGGCCGTACTTGTGGGCCTCTTGAGCATGAACGTAGTGCTTGGCAGAGTTGAGCAAGGTTTTGGTAGGGATGCAGCCCACATTAAGGCAGGTCCCTCCCAAGGATGCTGCTTCTATTAAGAGAACCTTTTTCTTTGCCTGCCCTAAACGTTCCGCGGCGAGGTACCCTCCGGGGCCGCTGCCGATAATTATGGTATCATACATGGTAAATCTCCTTGTTCGCTTTCCTGAAAAAACGCTGCCCAGGGACGTGGGCGGAATGACCTGGGGCGCTTTTTAGATCAGCCATAGATCGATATCCGCCACCGCGTCTCCTAAGGCCTTGAGGAACCGCGCCGCGGGAGCGCCATCCACCACCTGGTGATTGAAGGTGAGACTCAAACCAATAGCCGGTTCACCCCCCCCTAGGGACTGGGGTTTAAGCTCGATCCCACAGACCCCCAGGATGGCCACCTCTGGGATGTTGAGTATGGGGGTAAAGCTGCTTATGCCCAGGCTGCCCAGGTTGGTAACCGTAAAGGTGGAGCCTGAGAGGGCCTCCGGCCCTATCCCCCCCTGGAGACAGGCCGCGGCCAGCCTTTTGGCTTCAGCAGAAATCTGCCGCAAAGACCGGAGGTTTGCGTTCCGAATAACCGGCACCATGAGTCCCCGGGGCGTATCCACTGCTACCCCCAGGTGTACCCGCTCGAAGGTTCGGATGAGGGCTTCTCCGGTTCGAGGGTCAGGGATCTTATGGGCGTTCATGAAGGGGAACCGGGGAAGGACCCGAGAAACCGCGGTGAGGATAAGGTCATTGATACTGATCGTCCCCAGTCCCAGGCCAGCATCAGCAGCCTTCATCCGCTCCCGCATTTCCTTGAGCCGTACCGCCGATGCGTAGCTATGCAGGGTACAGGGGGCGCTTTCCCTGAGGGAACGGAGCATCCGATCCGAGATGACTTTGCGGATCCCCTTAACCGGCGTTTCGGTGATTGGGCCTTCCGCTTCTTCCAAAACCGTCTCAGGACTCCTTGCTCCTGGGCTTGGGGTACCTGTAGGAGCGGACTTTACTCCCCCGGCAAGGTCCTCAAGGGTAACCCTACCCCCTAGCCCGGATCCTGAGGTCTGAAGTCTGACCGCTCCTGCACGCAGGGCTTCCCGAGCCGCAGCAGTGAAGCGGGGCTGCTCCTTTAGAGCCTGTTCCACATCCCTTTCTAGGATCCGGCCTCCTGGACCTGAGCCGCTAAGACCCGTGAGGGGCAGCCCTTCTTTTTCCGCCCTATGCCGCGCCCGGGGAGAGGCTGCTTCGCCTCCCTCCACGTGAGCAGGGGAAACCTTGGGCAAAGCCCCTTTAACCGGCTCTTCCGGGATGCCTGCTGGTTCTGCCCCTGATCCGGGCGGACCCAAAGCAGCGTTCCAATTCTCCCCAGGATTGCCAATCACCGCGATAGGCTTCAAGACCAGAACATCATCCCCTACTGCACCGAGGAGCTTCAAAACCGTGCCTTCCGCTCCTGCAGGAACTTCAAAGGTGGCTTTATCGGTTTCCACATCGCACAAGGGGGTATCTGCTGCCACCGTATCCCCTTCCTGTACCTTCCAATCCACGATGATGCAGGATTCCACGGTGTTTCCCTGCCGGGGCATGATCACGATATGCGCCACGATTTACTCCTTATATTTTGCTTCCCCGAAGGTTTGACCAGAGCTGCTTGCATTCGCTCCTCCGACTCCGGCGTTGTCTCCAGCGGGATAGGCCGTAACTGATAGGGTTTATTCAGCAGAAACCCTGGGGCGGATAGGGCCTTCTCTTTCCACAGCTCGGATATCCCCCTCATTCCTATCCATGGAGGGGACGCTTGATATTCCATCGCATACATGGTATGTAATTCTTTTTAGTATAAGGATTTTCCGAAAAAAAGCAAGCGGTCCAGCGGCGACTTGTCCGGCTTAGGTCTAGGCGGTTTCATCGTGGGGCAGCAGGTTTACGAGAAGCCCCGGGCAAATCGCGCCGCCTTGGGGGTCTAAAGGGCACACCAAAAAAATTCTCTTGCATACCCTTACCGGAGGGGGTACAATAAATTCATTATGGCTTATTTTGCGGTTCCTATTATTCTATTCACTTCACCG
>JAIRLU010000255.1 GCA_031259215.1 Treponema sp.
CCGGGGGTCTTTCACCCCCTCCAGTTTTTCCTTAAACCGCGCTAAATCCATGTTCCCCTCCGTTAGATATGGCTCGCATTCTATCACATTAAGCAAAAGTAAATGCAATAGCCCTGGACTCTAGGCTAAGCTCTATTGACAAATTAGAAACCCTTTCATAGGCTTAGCTCATGGCGCCTTCAGATTCTTCTTGGGTATCAGGCTTATTCCTCCGTATCGTGGCAGGGGTGATTATTATTGTAGCGGTGATAATCGGTATTGTTCTGGGTTTATCCTTGGCAGAAACGGCTAATATTAAAAACCAGAGGGATTTTGAGGAATTTGCCCCTGCTCTGCCCACTAAGATCCTGGATAGCCAGGGTATGGTGATCACCGAGTTTTCCTCCGATGAAAAGCGGGAACTGGTGTCCTTGAGTGAGCTTCCCCGGCATCTCATCAATGCGGTGCTTGCCCGAGAGGATCCGGATTTTTATAGCCATAAAGGATTTAGTATCCGAGGCATTGCCCGGGCGGGTTATGGAAGAATCATCGGGCGAAACCTGGGGGGTGGTTCCACCATTACCCAGCAAATCGCGGGAAGCCTCTATACGGATCGGACTGAAATGACCTTCGCCAGGAAACTCCGAGAACTCTGGTGGGCCTTGCAGATGGAACGGCGATACACTAAAGACGAGATTCTAGAGCTGTACCTCAATTACCTTTATATGGGATCCGGTACCTATGGGGTAGAAGCGGCGAGTAAGTACTACTTTGGTCATAGCGCCCGGGAGATAAGCCTCGCGGAAGCGGCGATCCTGGTGATCCAGTTTGCGAGTCCCACTCGGTACAATCCCTTGGATAATCCTAATATTGCGATGGATCGGCAGCGGGCAGTGCTGGACCGGATGATCGAATTCGGGTATACGACTGCCGAAGAAGCAGAAGCTTCTTTTAAGGATTACTGGGCACATTACGATTATACTCGGGCCTCAGTGGCCGCGTACTATCAGCGGGAAGACGCGGCTCCCTGGTTTAGTGAATATGTCCGCCGGGAACTAGAGGATATGATGTACGGATCCATGGATTATTACCGGGATGGGTATACCGTGCATACCACCTTGAACCTCAATCATCAAGAAGTTGCGGAAAAACTCATGAAACAGGGGCTTGCCAAAGCGAATAAGGAATATACCGCTTCCCGGGGAACCCGCCTGGAACGGGCGGAGCGGACCTACATACCCATCGTGGAACTCCTTTCCCTCACCTTCAACTTAGGGGGTATCCATGCGGCTACGGATGCCCAGACCAAACAAAAGGCCCTGAACCGGTATATCAAGGTGGTTAATCCAGTGGTAGACATGGCTGCCCTGATGTTCGGTATCCAAGATCTCAAGAGCATCACCAATACGGGGTTTACCGTTTTGAAAGACCGTACCGAGCAGAACGTGGTAGAAGGGGCCTTCATCGCGATTGAAAACGACACGGGCTATATCACCGCTATTATTGGAGGTTCTCAGTACGATCTGTCCAATCAGCTCATTCGGGCAACCCAGAGCCGTATCATGCCGGGGTCTTCTTTTAAGCCTTTGTACTATTCAGCAGCCATTGACAGCCGTAAATTTACCGCGGCTTCTTTGATTTACGATATTCCTATGGTCTTCCACAATGAAGACGGCACTCCCTATATACCGCTCAATTTTAAAGGTGAATGGAAAGGGCCGGTACTGCTTTACAGTGCTTTGGCCCATTCTATGAACGTTCCCTCGCTTAAGATCCTGGACAGCATTGGTTTTGATGCGGCAATTGACCGGGCCGCGGCCCTCCTGGGTATTGAAGACCCGGCGGTACGGCGCCGTACCTTCCCGCGGGTCTATCCCATGGGCTTGGGGATCATTTCCGTTACCCCCTTGCAAATGGCCCGGGCCTTTGGGATTTTTGCAAACCAGGGCCGGGAGCTTACCCCTATTGCCATCCGGCTCGTAGAAGATCGGAACGGCCGGATCATCTTTGATAAGGAACGGGAGGTACGGCAGCGGCAGCGACAGCAAGATAATCTGCAAGTGATAAGCCCTCAAAATGCCTATATTATGACCAGTATCCTCCAGAAAACCGTGGAAATTGGTACCTTAGCATCGGGATCGGGATGGGGAGCGAAATTTACCTTTACTGATGAGCAGGGGAAACGGTACCGTATGCCTGCGGCAGGTAAGACTGGAACCACTCAAAACTGGTCTGATGCGTGGGCTGTGGGCTATACCCCCTACTATACCAGTGCTATTTGGTTTGGTTTTGATAAACCGGGCAATTCTTTGGGATTATCCCTTACCGGAGCAACCTTAGCAGGTCCGATCTGGGGAGATTTTATGCAGGAAATCCACCAAGGTTTGCCCATGAGGACTTTCACCAGACCCACCACCGGTATTATAGACGTACGAGTCTGCGCTAAATCCGGCTTGCTGCTAACCCCTGACTGTCATGAAGGGGAGCTTACCCTTCCTTTCCTCGAAGGAACCCAGCCGGTTGAGTACTGTAATCTTCACGGGAACACCCAGACCATGCCTATGACGACTGACTATATTACCCTAGAGGATGATGCTTTATTAAGCACCCTCAAAATGCCTACCTTGCCCTTTGACATAGAGCTTCCTACTGGGGAATCATCGGAACCTGCACCGGTTGATATACAGGAAGCACCCGATTACGGCTTTGAGTTACCCAGCTATAATCCGCTGCTGGATTGAGACTTCAGCCCAATATATCTGAGGCGATTACGGTCAAATCTTGGGGTACGCTTCATCATCGCTAAGATCCCGAAAAAGTTTGGATATGGGTACTTCCCATAATTTCTTTGCCAGAGGCTATCGCTTGGGTTCCAGCTTGATGGTAGCCGCATACAGGGAATTCGCTATCCCCAGCAGCGCGGAAATCGAAAAAAGCACCTCAATGCCGGTAAGGTTCCAAATCCACCCACCCATGAGCGCGATGAAGATGCTGATCAGGTGGTTTACCGAAATGCCCGTAGAGAGGGTGGCGGTGATTTCTTCCTGAGATGAGGCAATGGCCTGTACATAGACGTTACTGGCCATGCTCGCCAAAGAAATAATGGAATCAAGCACGTAGTTTACGCACACTACGATGAAGGCCACCGGAGGGGAGAAGATTCGATGGGCAAATCCGTAAAGGAAACAGACCAGGATTAAGATCAGGGTATCGGTAACCATGATAACTTTGTAGCCTACCCTATCAATGAGCCTGCCCATGAGAGGGCTGAAGAGGATCCCAAATCCCGCACAGATCGCCAGGAGCAAAGCCATAAGGGAGGTATCGGCGCCATATTGGAGGATAAGCACATAGGGGGCGAAGGTGAGGAATATCTGTTTCCGGGAGCCATAGAAGATCTCCAGCATGTAGTATTTAAAGAATTTCTTGGCAAAATAAAAACGCCGCCGGGTTACCTTAATGGCGGATTCTTGCAAGGTCAAGACGATGAAAACCGCTCCGATCATCAGGGCCACGGCTGCGGCAAATACCCCTTGAAATTGCACCGGATCGCTCCGTTCAAAACCCAGCAGGGAGAACACAAAAAACAGGGCAGTAACCACCACCAACCCGGCGATATTACCCGCGTGGCTGATGGCGCTGGTGATCCCCAGGGCGGCCCCGCCGGTAGTAGGCTTGGCCAAGTCCAGGGAGATGGTAGTTTTTACCGGCATGATGATATGTTCCCCGGCGCTGAAGATTACCATGAACAGAACCGGGATAATTTTTCCCAGGTTACCGCTACTGCTCAAGAAGAGACCTGTGAGGCCCGCTGCCATGATCCCGATACCGATTTTGAATATCCGGCTTTCGGTAAACCGATGCATCCCCGCGAGGATCAGTACCACCAGCAGTCCGGGGGTCTCCCGGAAAAACTCCACAATCCCCCGTTCAAAGGCGCTGATATGCAGGATCTCCGCGAGGTAATTATCTTGAATTCCCCGGTACAAACCATAACTGATGCCTGAGAGGGCCAACACACTCAGGAAGCGCCCTATTGTAGCATCAGACCGGTAGACCTCTCTCTTGATACGGGCTAAGGCCGAGATAGGCCTCTTAGAACCCAAACCGTAGACCTAATTTTACACTAGCCCCCTGCAGATTAAAGCTCTTATCCAGATCCTGGGATCTGAGTCCTGCTTCAAGGTCCAGTTCGAAGACCCGAAGGTTCACGGCAAAACCCAGTCTATGCCTCCAGGTCGCTTCTTCATAGCCCGTCCCCAGATGGAAAAAGAGGATCCGCAGCACATTCAAGCGAAACTCAAGGCCCGCGTTAAAGTAGGGAGGTATCCCCTCGCCTAATACATGGGTAAACCCGATATTCGGCCTGATGGTAAAGAAGTCAACGAGCAAGGGCCGATACAAGGCATACACATCAAAACGCAAAGGCCGGAATACCCGGTAGGAACCAGTGGTGTACTTCCGCTGAAGCTCAAACTCAGGGATATCAA
>JAIRLU010000270.1 GCA_031259215.1 Treponema sp.
AACCTCAGTTTCCGAACAACTTCCGCTTAAAAAACGATAAAAAACGTGGATTTTATTAAGAAATCCACGTTTTTTGGAGACTTGTTCGAGAACCAACCGGGTTATTGAACAAGTCCAATATACTCATGAGCCGAACTAACCATGAGAGGGTTTAAGCCCTGCCAGATCGGAATGGCCCTTAGAAGCGCCTTGGGACTGGGGCTGGCAGAACAGATCCCTCTATACCCCTCGTTCGGCCACACCCTCCTGGTCCAAAAAGTGCTGCTCGTGCAGGCGGGCGATAAGCTGCCCTAGAGAAAGTCCTTCCTGGTTCGTTCGATTGCGCAGATCCCGCAAGGTGAGGGGATCCTTTAGGGGATCTGCACCGGGGATTACCAGCCAGCGGGCGCACTTCTTCTCGGCCAGGATGGCTTGTTTCGTGAGTTTTCCCGTTTCCAGCAGCACTTCGCAGGGGATCCCCGCTTGCCTCAGGGTACCTGCCAGGGCCTGGTAGTGACCTGCCGCATCTTCTTGGATACAGGCAATGGCAACCTGGGTGTATGAGGCTCGGGTATCGAGTTTTCCCAGGGCTTCCAGCGCGGCCATCAGCCGATCAAGCCCAATGGATGAACCTACACCGCTTATGGTTTCTTTGGAATAGAGTCCAGCCAAATTATCATATCTGCCTCCAGAGCACACCGAACCAATATCCGGCAGTTCATGCAGAAACGTTTCATACACCACCCCGGTATAGTAATCCAGGCCCCGGGTAATCGACGGATCAAGCACAAAGGAAGCAGCCGTACCCGTATCCACCATGAAACGGCGCAGCAGGGTCAGCCGCTGTACTTCAGGAGCATCTCCTCCTGTAGCTTCCCCAAGGCTTGCCAGGGTTTCCTCAAAGCTGCTTTTGACCTGGATGAACCTAAGGATTTCCCGGGCCTTATCAGGGTCCAGGAGTTCTACCAGGAGGTCCTGGGTTGCATCCCTGCCGATTTTTGGGATCTTATCTACGGTTCGCAGGATTTCTACGGATCCTTCCCGTACCCCTAGGCGGGAGAGAAAACGGTTAAACAGCCCCCGGTGGTTTACCCTGATGCTTACGTCCCCTACTCCAAGACTCAGCAGGGCAGTACGCATGATGAGGAGGATCTCAAAATCCGCGGCCGCACTGTCGCTGCCAACGATATCAAAGTCGCATTGGGTGAACTCCCGGTACCGGCCCCGCTGGGTATTTTCCCCCCGCCATACCTTGGCTATATGGTACCGCTTAAAGGGCAGAGACAATTCCTCCCGGTGTTCTGCAACAAACCGGGCAAAGGGTACGGTGAGATCAAAACGGAGGGCCACGTCCCGGCCTCCCTTATCGTTAAAACGGTAGATCTGCTTTTCCGTTTCTCCCCCGCCCTTTCCAAGGAGTATGTCCGCGTATTCCAAGGCAGGGGTATCAATAGGTACAAAGCCGTAAGATCGGAAACACTGCTCAAACCCCTCAAGTACGGTCCGCCGGGCAATCTCCGCAGGAGGCAGAAAATCCCGAAATCCCTTGAGGATTCTCGGTTCAATAAAAGTAGCCATAGTTCATGGTACTATAGAGACGGAACCTATGGGAAGGACCAACTGGTCCCTTATGCCGCCCTCAAACAAGGAGTGGTTCCCAAAGCCTTTGTTGGAACGGTTCCGAGTGTATCCTGGCAGAAGCACGGATAATCTGCTAGAATTATATACCATGAGTAGTACACCCCCCATCATGGGTTCCCTTGGTTTGGGTTTTGTAGGGGTCTATATGCTGTTGAGCATCGGCTGTTCTAAGGCGGAAACCCGGAACCCTGTTGAAGGGAGTCAGAATAGTACGGAGCAGATCCTTCCGGCGAATCTCGATACGGATCGGGAAGGACCTTATGCGGTTTTTTTAGCTCGTATCCTTGAGGAAGCGGAGATCCCTCAGGAACTTGCCCAGCAGATTCAAGGGGCGGCTGGAGAAGGACCGGCCTTTCTCATGGACCTTTTGTCTGTCCTTGAGGGGGATCCTTACCTCCGAGTGCTGGTGGACAAAGAACACGCCCTGGCTGCGGGATATGAACCGGAGGACCTGGTAGACCTTATCGGCGGTTCCTACCAGGTGAGCCGCCCGGGTCTCAGGCTGCGTAAGGCTGCTGAGATGGCCCTGGAAGAAATGGCTGCGGCGGCCCAAGCCGATGGGGTCCTCCTGACGGCTTCTTCGACCTACCGTTCCTATGCCTACCAGGAAACGGTATATGCCCGGAATGTCCGGGAGTCAGGGCAGGAAACCGCGGATAAGGAGTCTGCCCGGCCAGGACACAGCCAGCATCAGTTGGGACTGGTAGTGGACTTTGGCTCTATTGATGATGCTTTTGCAGAAACCACGGCAGGCCGTTGGCTAGGGGATCAGGCTCGTTTTTTTGGGTGGTCCCTCTCTTACCCCCAAGGCTACGAGGCCCTTACCGGGTACCGTTGGGAATGCTGGCATTACCGGTATGTGGGCAGGGAACTCACCTCCTTCATAGATACCTATTTCAAGGGTATCCAGCAGTACGCTCTCAGGTTCATCTACCAATGGGAAAAAGCCGGGGGCTTGTAAGATCCTTTAGCCCTTTTGCAAGGCTATTTTTCAAGATACACCAGAAGAAACCCTGCGGGGCCCTCGGTCTGGGTCCACTAAGGGATTGTTATGAAATAACCTTGACATATAAAAAATAAGCATTATAATGATTTTTATGAATAACCTAGATGTATTAGCAATACAAACACGGATTGAGGCGGTATTGCCAACGCTGAACGAGTATCAAAGACGGCGGTATTTATCAGCCGAAGCGAAATCAATAGGGCATGGGGGAATAAGCCTCATAAGCCGTATTTC
>JAIRLU010000285.1 GCA_031259215.1 Treponema sp.
TCTTCGGAGGGCAGCGTGTCCCGTCCCATATAGAGGAATTCGGTACGGAAAAGCCCCACCAGATCCGTATAGGCTTCTCCGGCCAGTTCCTGTTCATCCGCGCCGCCTATATTAAGGCCGATGTCGATGTGGATACCACAGGCGGTTCGGGCATTTACACCAAGGAATTCTTTGATCTCCGCCGTCTCCCTGAGGAATTCCTCCCGTTTGAGTTCGTAGGCTTTCACCGTGACCGGGTCCGGTTCCAGGACGGCCTCTCCCGCCCCGGCGTCCACCGCAACGGTTTGATCCTGCCGGACCTGGCTCATAAGGTCAGGGATCCCCAAAATGGCGGGGATCTCATAACTGCGGGCGATTATGGCGGAATGTGAAGCGGTTCCCCCCGCCTCGGTAAGGATGGCCAGGACTTTTTTCCGGTCCAAAGAGGCGGTGTCAGAAGGCAGTAAATCCCGGGCCGCCACAATAACCGGCTCGGTCAAGGCTCCAAGGCCCGTTTCTTTTACCTGGTGCCACAGACGGAGAAGCCGTTTGCGGACATCATCAAAATCCACGGCCCGTTCACGGATCAGGGGATCCTTGGCTTTCTGGATCATCCGGGCGAATTTGGCGTATATCTTCTGAATAGCCCAATCGCCGCTCCAGTGTTCCTCCTGAATTCCTTGAACGATCTCTTCAGTAATGGCCACATCATCCAAAATATCGAGATGGGCGGTAAAGATCTTCGCCTTTTCAGGATCATCTTGCGCAAGGGCAGCGCGGATACCCTCAATTTCTCCAGCCGCTTCCCTTTTAACTTCCTCAAAACGGGCAAGCTGCGCGTCCTCCTCCCCGGGGCTGCAAAAACTCTCGGATACATCAATTTGAACGGGCTGATAGAGGTACAGTTTCCCAATTACGATTCCCGGTGAAACCGGCGTTCCTTGTAATACCATATCCACCTGCCTAGTCCTGTACCACATAGATCGCTGCCTGATTTTGCGTGTGATTGGCGCTGATGATAATATCCCGGTCTTCGCCGCTGATTACCGCCACATTACTGGGGCCGACCCCTTGTTCCACCACTTCCGCCTTATAGTGCCCGGCATTACAGGTCAGGATAAAAAGTTCGCCATTCTTGCGGCGTATCCCTCCGATAACCGCAGGTTTTCCCCGGAGGGTACAGCCCACCACCGCGTGGGCAAAGTCCAGTTCCCCGGGATACCGGTATAGGATCCCGTATCCGTCGGCTTGTTTTTTGTTCACCACAAACTGATTACCGTGAAAGGGCTCAATGGTAACAAGCTCATCAACCCCATCGCCGTCAATATCCCATACCGCCACATCCCCCACCGGCCGCTCAAGGATCCGGATGGTCTTCCACGGGGTCCCCTCGGTTTTTGGAGGCAAAAGGACGAATATCCCCTCATCGCTGGTAACAAATCCTGCGGGAGACCCTTCCCAAAGGCCCCGGCAATAGCCGTGGTTCTTGGTAAGCTGTTCCAGTACCGGGGTAAAGTGCACCCCCTCTTCGATACGGGCAGGAAGTTTGCCCACATACACCGCGCCGGGATCGCTCCAGTCTTCCCGGTTTTTCTTGCTCCCGCAAAGGGTGGCCGCAAGGATGTACAGTTCATTTCCAATCGTGAAAAGATCGAAGCGGTGTATGTAGGGAAGGGAAACCAGGTCCCGGATTTCCCAGGACCCCTGCCGTATCCGGCGGCCCCAGACCAGCTTTGCCCCGGCAGAGTGAAAGCCGGGAAAAAAATGCTGAACCGCGATGAACTCGCCGTTGGAACCGGGAATCTGGATCAAGGACATGGTACCCCCGGCTTTTTCCCAGATCACTTCTTTTTCCGTAAACCGGTCTCCGGTATAGGCATAACAAGGACCGTCTATGGACTCGCTGGCCAGGACCGCATATAGACCCCCGTCAATGGTCAGAGAACTGGCGGCATAACACCGCTCCATCGTATCCACTCGTATTTTTTCGATTTTCATATCCATTCCTTATAAAATAAAACGCCGTATCGCCAGGGCAACCCCGTCTTGGTCATTGGTGGCTGTTACTGCCAGGGCATGATGCTTTACGTCATCACTGGCGTTGCCCATGGCAATAGGCAGACCCGCACATTCCAGCATGGGAATATCATTCCGGTAATCGCCCATGACACAGATTTCGTTCTTTTTTATTCCAAGAAGATCCGCCAGAATCATGACTCCCTTCCCTTTGTCTACGCTTAAAGCTCCGATATCCAGCAAGCCCCATTCCGAAGAGGTGATGGACAGATTCCCGATGGAACGGACCTGTTCTTCCACCTGCGTCTGCTCGTCCATAGACAATCCGGAAACAAGGACCTTATAAATAGTTCCCCTCAAGGTCTCCTGATAATCCGGATCAAAGAGACGCAGGGGAAGCAGGGGCAGCTTATCCTGCCGGGCAATTTCGTTGTACTGTTCAAACCGGGCGATTCGCTTACTCCCCGGCGAATACCTGCATCCTTCAGAGCTTACCACGATGCTATCCAGCCCGCGGGCCTGGCAGAACCGGAGAAGGGGATAAATCCGCTCCGGGTCCGCGCACTTCCGATAGGGCATTTCGCCGGTCCGGGTATCAAGGATTACCGCTCCGTTGGCCGTAACAATCGGCCCCCGGATGTCAAGCAGCCGGGTATAGGCCTCAAGCATGGTATGCACCCGGCCGGAACAGAGGCTTACAAAGATGCCTTTTGCCTGCGCATCCCGAAGGGCCGCAAGGTTTTCGGAAGAAATCAGTTTCCGGCTGTTCAACAAGGTGCCGTCAAGATCACATACAATCAACCGGACGGCTTGTCCTGCTTTCCGCAGTTCTTCCTCCTGCACCGTATTACCTCCCCCTTGTTGGCCTACCCCAGCCCTGCCTGGTCATTTTGGTACAAAATCAGTCTGCTGTAGCTTTTCTTTTACCTCGTCGGTGCTTAAGACATTCCGCAGTCCGATAATGACGGTCCCCTGATCACTGGCGCTTTTGAACATATCCACAAAGTTCAGGGGAACAAACGCTATATCATACTGACCGGCGCTGCTTTTTCCCTCTGCCAAAGCGCAGTGGTGAATTTTCTCTACGGGCAAACCCAGTTCACCGGTAGCTTTCTCCACCGACATTTTCATCATAAGACTCGTCCCGGCGCCGTTTGCACAGGCCACCAGAATCTTCAGTTTTTTAGCCATACCTTTCTCCTTGTATATTAGACTTGTTCAATAACCCCGTTGGTTATCGAACAAGTCTTGCAAAATGCTCCGCATTTTGCTGTTTTTTAAGCGGATCGTTAATCTCCGCATATCAAGACAAACCAATTTAAAGTCCTTTCTTTTCCTTATACGTTTTATAATCCTCGGTTACCAGGAAATACAGTTCCTTTTCCTTGCGATACTGGAGTTGGGGAATCATGATAAGGAAGAGCACCACCAGGGCGTAACCGGCATAGCCCATATACTTCATCAGCACGGTAAAAGCCGGCCAGAGCACCGTCCAGTCCCACATACCCAGGTAGCCTCCGTATTGAGCCAGGCCGATAAAAGAGGCGATGAAGGCCGAACCGAAAACTTGGCAGACCCCGCAGAGGAAGGGAAAAATAATCGCTGCCCGGATGCCTCCTTTGTTGTTCGCGTACACCCCGATGGTAGCGTTGTCGAAGAACATAGGCACAAATCCGGCGATAATAACCACAGGGCTTCTGAAAGCCAGTAAAAGGCCGATGGAGATGAACTGCCCCAGGGCCCCCAGGAGGAAGCCGATGGTTACCGCGTTGGGAGCGCCGAATCCATAGGAAACCGCGCAGTCAACCCCGGGAACCGCACCAGGGAGCCATACCCGGGAAATACCCTGGAAGGACTGGGTCAGTTCGGTTACGAAAGTCCGTACCCCTAGTTGCAGGATCGCCAGGTAGACCGCGAAGTTAAAGCTGGTGGTGATAACATAAAAGAGAAAACTCGCATTGGCCCCCAGGAATTTTTTGCTCACCAGATAATCCTTGCCCAAGATGAGGAGAATAATGCTAAAGAAGAGGGTCATCAGGATGGCCGTAGAAACCATATTCTCGTTAAAAACAGAGAGGAAACCGGGGAGCTTGGCGTCTTCCAGCCTTTTTACTTCTTTGCGGGATTTGCCTTTTATTTTTTCAAGAATCCAGTCGGTGATAAAAATACCGAACATCTGTTGATGGGCTATGCTGAAACCAGCGCCGTCGGTCAGTTCTTGGGTAGGCTTCACCAGAAGATTGGTCCC
>JAIRLU010000199.1 GCA_031259215.1 Treponema sp.
TATCTGCATCCGCCTTCCGTATATTGTCCGGTACCCCAAGATGTCCCCCAGGCGGCGGTTGCCCCCGGATGCCGCAGTGGTTGGAAAATTCGATGATCCCCTGGAAATACACATCCTGGCCGTAATGGGCGGCGCGGACCTCCCGCGCCGCGGTAAACAGCGGTTTCATTTCACACGGATCCGCCGTGCGGATATAGTGGAGCACTTCGTCATCGCGCTGTACATTCATAGGTACCGCCTTCTTCATTTTCTGCTATATTCTAAAGTCCCGTTTGCCCATTTCAATATCCGAAAGCCAGAGCCGGATCTTGTCTCTGATTTTCACGTTCGGGATGGAGGGGATTTCCCGTTCAATCAGCTTCTCCCCGGCCTCCCGGGTGAAGGGTTTTGCGTAGTCCATCAGGTATTCCTTCAAGGTCATAAGGGCGTTGGGATGGCAGCAATTCTGAATCTGCCCGGATTTACAGAGCGACATGAAGCGGTCGCCGGTCCTGCCCTCGCGGTAACAGGCGGTGCAGAAGCTGGGGATATACCCCATGTCCATGAGCCATTTGATCACTTCGTCCAGGGAGCGCTGATCGCTCACATCGAACTGTTCGGTGTCGTGGGGCCGCTCTTCTTCCCCATAACCGCCCACGGAGGTACGGGACGCGCCGCTGATCTGGGAGACCCCCAGGCGGATCACCTTTTCGCGCACCCCCTGGCTTTCGCGGGTAGAGATGATCATGCCCGTATAGGGCACCACGATCCTGACCAGGGCGCAGAGCTTGGCAAAGGTATCGTCGCTGATGGCGTTGTCAAAATCGTTGACGTCAATGTCGTCGGCGTGTTTTATCCTGGGCATACTGATCGTATGGGGCCCGACGCCGAAGGCCGCCTCAAGGTGTTCGGCGTGCATCAAGAGGGCGGCGAACTCATACCGGTACCGTTCGAGCCCGAACAAGACCCCCAGCCCCACGTCGTCGATTCCGCCCTGCATCGCCCGGTCCATCGCCTCGGTGTGGTAGTTGTAGTCGTGCTTGGGCCCCGATGGGTGAAGGGCATGGTAGCTTTCCTTGTGGTAGGTTTCCTGAAACAGGATGTAGGTCCCGATGCCGGCATCCCTCAGTTTGCGGTAGTTTTCGACGCTAGTGGCGGCGATATTGACGTTGACCCGGCGTATGGCCCCGTTTTTGTTCTTCACCGAATACACGGTCTTGATAGAGTCAAGCACATATTCGATGGGGTTCTCCACCGGATGCTCGCCGCACTCCAGGGCGAGCCGCTTGTGCCCCATATCCTGCAGGGCGTTCACTTCCCGCAGGATGTCCTCCTGGCTAAGCTTGATCCGGGGGATGGTCTTGTTTTTCATGTGGTATGGACAGTATACGCAGCCGTTCACGCAGTAATTCGACAGATAAAGGGGCGCAAAGATGACGATGCGGTTTCCGTAGAACGCCTTTTTTATTTCCTCCGCCAGGTCATACATGGCCTGTACCTTTTCCGGCATTTCGCAGGCCAGAAGCACCGCCGCTTCCCGGTGGGTGAGGCCTGAGCAGCGCATCCCCTTTTCCGTTCTCCGGGGCTTCGCTTTTTCAAGCAGGCGGTCGATAAGGGCCGCGTTGTTCTTGTTCTCCTCGGCATACGCGAGGGTATCAAGCACCTCCTGGTGGTCGATAAATTCATCGGCCAAAGATGAAGCTGGATTATACATAGTAATTTTCTCCTCTCAAAATAGTTTTTTCATTTCACGGCGTTTTTTTTAAGCTGTTCCGCCTCTGGGCGTCTCCTTATGTTTTGTCCGGGCCCCCCGAGACGGCGGTCTTAACCGTTACCCCGGGAAGGTTCCCCAGCTTGCCCGTGAGGGCGTTGATAGTATCCAGATCCCCCTGCAGGGTCAGGGAGATCACCGCAATATCCACTTCATCAAAGGGAATACCCATACGCCCCTTGATGATCCCCCGATAGGGGGAGATCGTCTCGTTAAACGCCTTCTGGCTCACCTCAGGCTGTTCCAAAATCGCCCCGATTACCGCAATTCTCTCCATGCTGTTCTCCTTTCCATAAAAAAACCCTCAAGCCGGGCGTCTGAACACGGCTTGAGGGTATAATGACGAATTACCGTTTATACGCCCCTCACCGGACCAGAACGCATCTTGATCCTTAAGGTTAGGTACCTGATCCCCACTGCCGGGAAGATTCCTCTCCTCCGGAATGGGATACGCGGGACGCCCTCCAAACGGAGACTCCCTTTCTTATTACACTATACCCCTTGCTGAAAAATAATGCAAGAAAAATTTACCGGGCAAGGCAGAATGAAAAATGAAGAATGCATAATGAAGGATTCGGGAATTCGGTGTCAGATACCGAATTGTCGGGAGAGGCGGCGACGGCCCAGCAATTCTCAGTTTAAAAAAGGTTGGTTCAACCTAAAAAATGATCAAATTGTTCTGAATTACCAGGTTCTCTTAATGCGTTACGGTAACAGTTTGGTCATTTTTTACCATACCATGATTGAAGTACGGGATCTCACAAAACGGTACGGCCCGGTGGCGGTGGTTCGGGGCGTATCCTTTACCGTGGGGAAAGATCAGGTCCTGGGCTTTCTCGGGCCCAACGGGGCAGGAAAGACCACCATCATGAAGATCCTCAGGGGTTATCATTTTCCGACGGAAAGCTGCGCCCTGGTGGAGGGCATCTCCGTCCAGGAGGACCCCGTTGGGGGTCAAGATCCGGATGGCTATCTTCCGGAAAGCGTGCTCCTCTACGGGGATTTGACCCCGGAATACCTGAGCTTTATCGCCCAGGCCCGACTCATTCCCCGGGGGACCGCCCAAATGTCGTATACAACCGAAACAATACATGATCGTTAATTCGTATAATTCGCGGACTTTTTTATCGAACTCATGTTATTTTAGGCTTCGGTATGAGCCGTCTCCTCTCAGGTAACATGCGTGGTACCGATTCTCGGTGAAAGAAAAATCAAAGGGCGGCCCCCTCTGTCAGATAGTGGAACCGCCCCATTGAACAGGTAACGAAAAGAGCAACACCTAATCGAGCGTTTTGTATGTTACCACGTATGTGTCCGAGCCTGTACCGTATTCATAACTCGATACCTGTATCTTTGAGATATGAACCCCATCGCCATGTTGAACAATATAGACCACATTGGTAACCGGGTAACTACTGGTTGCTTCTCCTCTTTTATAGAACTGTTTTTGGTTATACTGTGCGGTCTTAAAGGGATCTGCCTCTGTGCCGGAACCTGTGGCGTACCCAACATAATTTATCACATTGTAGGTTATGTTTTGGTTTGAACTCATAGAATAAAACCACTTGGATGTATCCGTAAAATACCCGCTAAGATCCCCGGTTTTAACCGCATCGGATAGTACTACAGCGTCGAAGTCTGTTTTTTCCGTGTACCACACCTCACCGGTGCCACCTGAATTAAGGGTTGTCGCCGTAATCCCACTGTTGGTCAGGATCGTGCGCGGACGCTGGAAACCGATGTCCCACTCTTTTGTGTTAATGGAATCCCCTGTAACCTGTTCCCCGGTGGTGAGGGAATAGTAAAACTTTTCACCTTCGTTAACCGTAACCGTGATGGTTCCTTCAGACCCTTGACCATTATCATCAGACCCTTGATTATTATCACAGCCTCCAAAAAATATGGCTGCGAAAACCGACAGTAAACAGATAAAAACCGTGCTTACTCTTTTCATACAATCCTCCAAAAGACTACTATACTTAAAACCATCTAAAGCCCTTATGCCTTAGACGGTTTATTGCCCATACTTTATGCCGACAGAAAAGGTTTGTGCTGTTTCCGGACCTATGCGATCCATCTCACCGGTGATATTATCAACGCCGAAGTGGAACTTAACATGCTTCCCCAGATTCACCGAAAAATAAAAATCCAGAATAAACCGTGCTTCACTGTCTGTACGGCTGGGATCCATGAATTTCGAGAAGTACCGCCCTTGCAGCCAGGTATAGACACCTATTTTGGCAAGGTCCAGTCCGGCTTTTAGCTTGACCGTATGATTCGGCTGGGGAAAGATTTCCATATTTGTGCTGCGATCCCAGGCAAAGAGCCAGCTATAGCCTGTCGAAACAAAGATACCCTGGGAAAAACTGAGCCTTCCTTCTGTATCTGCACCCAAGCGCATGGAACGGGAAATATTTTGTGTGTCATAGTAGGCTTCTGAATCACCTTGCGCCTCCACAAAGATACGGCCTATCTCGTTGAAAAGTTCGTTGTAGTACAGATTAAGCTGGAAAAATCCTTTTGATTTAGAGTATTCCAACCCTGCATTAAAACCGAGTGAGTATTCAGGCTTAAGGTTGGGGTTACCCAAAACGAGGGCGGCCCCCTCATCGTCCCGTATCAAGTACATATCACTGAAATCCGGCGCACGGTAACCCATCCCCGCACCTGCCAGAAGGCGAAAGTCTTTCAGATGATACATTCCAGACAATTTTGGAGACGCTGCAAAACCAAATTGAGAATTCCGCTCAATTCGTAATCCGGCAACAGCTGAATAGCGATCCACGGTGAAGTACTCAGCCTGAAAAAAGACGGCTTCCTTGTCTACCCATACAAAGTCCCGGCTGAGATTGTACTTTTCCATACTATTGAAAGCGCCTTCTATACCCCCTGAGAAAAGCAGATTTGAAGACATTTCGTAGATGCCCTGTACCTCAAGGGCTGCGATATTATCGTTCTCATAGCGTTCTCCCAATGTCCACTTATTCCTGATAGCTGAGTAAGCGTCCCTGTTACGCTGGTAATAGTTATCGTGTAGCCGGAAGGTCAACATCAGGTTGTGCAATGCCCAATAATCAGCCTCTACGAAAGCATCTAAACGCAGATAATCAAGGCGGTTTAAGGCCCCCTCTGCGGTAGTTAAGTCGTCCCGGCACATCAGCATCCCTGAACCGCCGAAACGCAGCTCACTGTTTCCAATGTCAAGAACGCTGTCGAATCCAAGCCGCCCGCGGTAGTATTCGGGGAGTACCGAAGCGGACTTGTTTTCGTTGTAGTAAAATCCTCCGCGGGCAGCCTCCACATCGACAGAATTCCTCGCTTTACCAATAGGAAAAGATATGACGCTGGTAAGATTCTGCTCTCGTATGGGATTGAAGTCCTGAAAAGGATCGGGTGTTTGTGACGTATTTGGATCATCATAGGCCAGCAGAAAACGGTTGGTAAGAGCTGCGGAAAATGCTACCTTGTCCGGCGGTTTTTTAGTGATGATGTTTATCACCCCGCCGAGTGCATCAGAACCGTAGAGCGCGGACTGGGGGCCCCGGATGATCTCTATACGCTCCACATTGGCCAGGGGCAGGGTCTCGCCTTTAAGCCGCTGGGCTATGCGCCCGGAAACACGCCTCCCGTTTATCAGATACAGGACGCGGTTCTTTCCCAGACCCTGCATCAGAACATAGTCCCCCATACCGTTGCCGGTATACACCAGCCCGTAATCGTCGAGTATATCAACGACCGTATCCGCGTTTGATCCTTCAATCTCCTCGGTACCTATCACTTCGGTAAGTACCGGACTGTCTTTCAAACGTTTTTGGGTGCGGGTTCCTGTTACGGTAATGCCTTCATCTTCAATTACCGCATCGTAATCACTGGAAGCATTGTCGGGTGGGGGGGGTAATTCTTGCGCGGCAATAAAAAATGCGAAAAAAATACCACCCACTAAGACAAGAAAAAACCGTTTTCTCATGGTTAATAATCCGTTAACCCTAAGATAATACCGTCATATAACGGCACTCAAAAGGCAGGTCTTCTGACTTAGGGGTCTATACCGGCTTTTCGCACCTTCCCATCTTGCGACAGTGGCATGGACTTCTTAATAAAAAAAAGCCTTATATGAAAGCCCGCTCTCCCTTTACAGCGGCGTTACCGTGCGGGATTTTCACCCGCTTCCCTATTATGAATCCGACCATCCTTACGAGCCGAATTCCACCTTTCAATGTAATATACTATGGCAGAAACACGGCTTTGTGTCAAGTCGATCAACGATGCATTGTGCATAATACGGGATAATTTTACCCTTAAAAATCACAAGGGAGATCGAACCGAAGCTTCGCCTTTCATCCCTCGATACCATAGGGAGAAAGTACTTTGAGATGTGCCGATTTACGATCTTGTATAGTTGGGCGCCTCCTGAGTGATGCTTACATCATGGGCATGACTTTCCCGGAGACCCGCAGCGGTGATCTTAACGAAAGCCCGGTACCCTTTTAACTCCTCAATGGTCTTGCACCCGCAGTAGCCCATGCCCTTTTGCAGTCCTGATACCAGTTGGATGAGATAATTCCGCAGTTCTCCCTTGTACGGAACCCGGCCTTCAATGCCTTCAGGTACGGGCTGTTCATCTTTGCCGATTTGATAGCGATCCCGGGACCCGTCATTAATGGCGGCCAGACTCCCCATGCCCCGGTATTCCTTGTAAATACGGCCGTCAAAGATGATCTCCCGGCCTGGAGCCTCTTTGAGTCCCGCAAAAAGATTGCCGATCATCACGGTATTGGCCCCGGCAGCAATGGCCTTGGTAATATCCCCGGAGAACTTAATTCCCCCGTCGGCAATGATGGGAATGCCGGATTTCGCGGCCTCTTCCGCACACTCCCACACTGCGGTAAACTGGGGCACCCCCACCCCTGCCACGATCCGGGTGGTGCAGATGGAACCCGGACCAATGCCTACTTTCACTGCATCCGCCCCAGCTTCAATAAGCCTGCGGGTCGCCCCCTTGGTGGCGGCGTTCCCGCCAATAACCGGTATGTGGAAGCGTTCCTTGATACCCCCTATTGCATCCATGACGCTCTTGGAATCCCCGTGGGCCGTATCGAGGACCACATAATCTACCTTGGCGTTTTTAAGCAGCGGAAGCCGTATGAGGTAGTCCTGGGGAGAAACCGCCGCGCCTACCAGGAGCCTGCCGGTCTTATCCGTAGCTGCCCGGGGGAACTTGGCGTGTTTTTCCATATCTTTCACCGTGATGAGTCCGGTGAGCCGACCTGCGGCGTCTACCACGGGCAGCTTTTCGATCCGGTGCCGGTCGAATTTTTCCCGGGCGCTGGCTACCGAGGGTTCCCCTTGTTCCACCACCACCTTCCGGGTCATCACCGCGGTTACGGAAAGGCCGTCGTCCTGACAGAACCGGAGATCCCGACTGGTGATGATCCCTAAGAGTTTTCCATCCGGGTCCACTACGGGCATCCCCGATACCTTGTACCGTTCCATCATCTGCTTGACATCCCGGATCCGGGCGTCTTTACCCAGGGTAACCGGCGCATCAATGATCCAGTTGAGGTAGCGTTTTACATGGGCCACCTGCTGGGCTTGTTCCTCGGGACTGAGGTTCCGATGGATGACCCCAGAACCTCCTTCTAGGGCAATGGCAATGGCCAGTTGTTCTTCGGTTACCGTATCCATGGCCGAAGAAATAATGGGTACATTCAAGCGCACCTCTGCGCATAAATTCGTATGCACATCACAGTCTCTGGGAAGTATCTCCGTATACCCCGGCAGGAGCAGCACATCATCATAGGATAGGGCTTCGTTAAACATCGTATTTTTCCTTCTTTACTTTACTTGTACTGTATTACCAAGGAGCCTTGGTTCAACAGTTTTCAGCAGGTTCTGTCCGAGCTGCCAGAATCCGGTATTTTCCGGCCAGGGCTTTCGCCTTCTGCACCGCTAGGCCGCAGTAGTTCTGGGGATTTTCAAAAAACGCCCGGGCTTCCTCAGGGGATGTCCCAAGGCCACGTTCCTCCAGTGTACTCCGGATCCGTTCAAACACGGCCGTTTCCCGAAACAGCGCTTCGGCAAAACTACAGTGTTCCTGCTCTGCCTTGAGGGTTATCCGCCGAATCACTTCATGGGCATCGGAAACCCCGGTTTCCGCCAGGAGTATATAGGCCGGTTCTGCCATGATTCCCCCGGGAATACCCCCGCTTTGGGTTCCCCGCAAGTTGTACTCAAGCCGTTCCCGGTCCGGCTTGAGCCCTTGGATGATGCGGGTCATCCGGCTCACGGCCAAGGAAAAACCGCAGACATAGTCGGCGATGAAACGCTGGCTTGCGGAATTGGTGAGGTCCCGCTGATGTTCGCTGATCTGGTCCATAAAAAAGGTCATCACCCGGGGCATGAAGGCTTTCCACAGGCTTTTGACGTGTTCCGCGTTCCAGGGGTTCCGTTTTTGCGGCATGGTAGATGAACCGACCTGATCCGCTTCAAAGGTTTCCCGCAGTTCCCCGATTTCACTGCGCTGGAGGTTCCGGAGATCATCCGCCAGATTCGCGAGGATGCCAAAAGCCACGTTGAATTCCAAGAGCAGCCGGAGCAGATACTCAGGCTCCACCAGCTGGGTGGAATGTTCCGATGGTTCAAGCCCCAGCCCCCGCAAGTAGAGCCGTTCCAGGGCTTCCGGGTCCGGGGTGATCAGGGCCGTAGCATTGTAGGCTCCCACGGCTCCGGCGAGTTTACCCTTGAGGTCCTGGACGCGGCGCTCGATCTCTAGGATGGATTTCCCCAGCCGGGAAACATATTCTGCCAGGGCAAAGCCCAGGGTAATGGGTACGGCATGTTGGCCGTGGGTACGGCCCACCTGCGGGCTTGCTGCTTCTTGTTCAACAAAGGTACACAAGTGAAGTTCCAGGTTTCGCAAACGGGGAAGGATGATCTCCCGGGTGAGCCCCTGCATACGGTAGGCCAGGGCCGTGTCCAGAATATCCACGCTGGTAGCTCCCAGATGCACCAAAGCCGCGGTTTCAGGGGGCACCTTACGCTTCAGCACCTGCACCAGGGCCCGGATGTTGTGGTGGGTCTTGGCTTCTTCGGCATACACTTCCGCGCTGTCTACGGCAGCCCCGGCCTTTTCCAGAGCTGTTTGCAGCTCTGGGCTTAATCCGCCTCGCAGGGTGAGATGCGCAGCTATGAGGGCGATTTCCGCTTTGACACAGGAAGCGATCACCGCTTCCTCGGAAATCCAGGGCACTAAGGTATCAAAGAGTTCCTGTTCTGAAAGAGCATACCGGTGATCCAGGGGAGAAATATTATTAAAAATAGTACGGGCTTCCATACGAGACTATGGCATAGGGAGCTGCGGCTGGTCAAGGGGGACACCCATACCAGGGTTAGAGGGCTAAACTTGATCCACAAAAATGGTAAGGGGTATTTGGAGAAGCATTGATTCGGAGATTGCTCGTTTCCCTGCAACCCTCGTAAAGCAAAATCCCTGGTCCATCCCTACTATGTTCTATGAGACCATTACGTTTGCTCAAACAAGGGGTATGGTACGAAATCCACACCCCTATCAACAACCGGGAACCCCTGTTCCGTAAGCCTCGGGCTTTGGGACTCTTTGCCACGGTCTTCCATGAGACGAAAGGGCGGTTTGTTTTCGAGATTCGGGGCTTGCGTCTTGGGGACGACAGGCT
>JAIRLU010000202.1 GCA_031259215.1 Treponema sp.
CTGCCCTTGGTCATAAGGCTTGTAGGTTATCTTGTCGCTTTTTCCTTTGCTCATGGGGATAGTATATCATGACTTTGAGTGAAAAACTAACGGATTACTATTACTTTTCAGACAGCCCCTACAGGGCTAAGTGTTGCACTTCAGGATTGAACACAGGAGAGATGAAAAAATGGTAGCTTTACTATTTTCATATTCTTTAAGAATAGTATCTCTTTTTTGAGACAATTCAGCATAAGACAATACCAACTTACCCTGTTCGGAAACACTATGGTTCAAGCTGTTTTCAAAGATACTCAATATAGCTTGGCATTCATGTATATCCATAAAATTTATCCCTCCCTTCTACCGGTGCCGCCGAAGAGGGTGAGCGGAAAAATTACATTGACGGCGGCATTTCCCGGATGCCCAACGCTCTGACCGATGCATATTTGGTCAACGACCGTATAAAGAGAACTGACTATCTGCACTAATGCTGGGAATACTGAATTGCAGCATAAGACGCCCAATTGGGGTATATCCAAGCGGATATTTATTTGCTGTTACATCCATGAGGTACAACCTTCCGATAAACTTAGGATATACCGTATAGTATACTTTATATATAGCCTACCCTAGATAAATTAGAGTTGTTCAGAAACCTCAGTTTCTGAACAACTTCCGCTTAAAAAACAGCAAAATGCGGAGCATTTTGCAAGACTTGTTCGATAACCAACCGGGTTATTGAACAAGTCCATTAAATGGTCAAGAGTCCTTTATCCACAAACATTATAACATTTCAGTCGCCATAGAGGGCGCTTGCGACGACAAATTGAGAGCTTATCCGGAAATAGGGAAAACCTGATAAAAAAAGTATGAAAAGAGTACCAGGAAGCAGTAGCAAATCATGGGAATTAATCAATGAGGGGTGGGAACGGGTTCGAGACTTCATTCCCCAGAGGAAAGAGGACGAAAATAAGACCTACATGTTAATCGAATTATATTGACAAACGAATCGTTTTATAGTATACTTTATAAAGAATGTATACCTGCATCAGCGGAACATTCCTCTCCTTCCGGCTGTCTAAGAAAGCCGTGTTTTTTAGACAGCCCCTTTTACTCTATATCGATTGTTTGATAGGGGTTTGTATAGTACAGTCAATCAGGAAGACTATGGGTATGAAGAAACTTTGTGTAGAGGATGCGATTGGACAGGTGCTTTGCCACGATCTGACCCGTATCGTACCAGGTGAAATGAAAGGTCCCCAGTTCCGCAAGGGACATATCATACAGGAAGCGGACATCCCGATGCTGCGCTCCATGGGCAAGGAACATGTTTTTGTCTGGGAAAAGCAGGCGGGGATGCTCCATGAAGATGAAGCTGCGGCACGTCTAGCCGCCCTGTGTACAAACACCTATATACGGATGGGATCGGTGGCTGAGGGTAAAATCGAACTTTTTGCAGAACAGGATGGCGTTTTTTGTGCTGATGTGGCGCGGCTCAACCAGGTGAATGGGATTCCTGACATCATCATTGCGGCTCGGCATGCCTACTCTCCGGTAAAAGCCGGGGATAAACTAGGAGCGATGAAGGTAATCCCCTTAGTAGTGCCCGAAGAAACCCTGGTCCATGCTGAGGCTGTGGCAGGGAGGAGGCCGATTTTTAAACTCTTCCCCTATATCCTAAAAACCGCCTGGGTGATAACTACTGGAAGCGAGGTAGCCAAAGGTTTGATTAAGGATAGCTTTACCCCGGTTATCATCAAAAAACTCAAGGCTTACGGTATTGAAGTGATCCGGCATGTGGTAGTAGGGGACGGCCTGGATGCGGTGGCCGGGGTAATTAGCGAAGCCCTTGAAAAAAGAGAAACCAGGGAAAAACCTGAGCTGATCCTCTGTACCGGCGGCATGAGCGTTGACCCGGACGACAATACCCCAGGGGCCATCAAACAGAGCGGAGCGAAGATTGTTACCTATGGCGCGCCGGTCTTACCGGGTGCGATGTTTTTGTTGGGATACTATGCTGACGGACTGCCGATCCTGGGGCTTCCAGGCTGCGTCATGTATATGCAGGCCACCATCTTCGACCTCGTATTGCCCCGTATTGCTGCGGGCATCCGGATGACCAAACAGGATTTTACGGTTTTGGGGAACGGCGGCTTGTGCCTGGGCTGTAGGGAGTGTCACTATCCGGTTTGTCCCTTTGGTAAAGTATAGGGCTTGTCTCAGGAGCATAGAGACGTGGCCCCTGTTCGGTAAACATGAAAAGGCTGCTCTTGCCGGGCCCCTCATGACCCTGAGTATAAACCCCGGGGAAAGACGGGAGGACCCGGTGTAGGGGTATCCCCTTTCTCTACCTGTTTATCCAGGCCCCAAACTACATCCTGAATTCTGAGCCTAGATACACTTCCCGGACCATTTCATTGGCCAAGATACTTTCCCGATCCCCTCGTGCCACGATGGTACCGGAGTTTATAATGAACGCTTCGGTGGTGATTTCCAGGGTATCCCGCACATTGTGGTCGGTGATGAGGATGCCGATACCTTTTTCTGCGAGCTGCCGGATTATCTGCTTGATTTCATACACCGCAATAGGGTCTATACCGGCAAAAGGCTCATCCAGGAGGAGGAATTTTGGTTCTGTAGCCAGGGCCCGGGCAATCTCGGTGCGCCGCCGTTCACCCCCAGAAAGGGTAAACCCGTATTGGCTTCGGATCCGGCCAATACCGAATTCGTCGAGCAAGGATTCAAGGCGCTGCTTTTTTTCCGCTTTTCGGAGGTCCCGGCGGCTTTCCAGAATGGCCCAGATGTTTTGTTCCACCGTGAGTTTACGGAAAATCGACGCTTCCTGGGGAAGGTAGGCGATACCCTGCCGGGCCCGCAGGTACATGGGCTTGGTGGTAATATCCACTGCGTCCATAGTAACTTTTCCTGCGGAAGGCCGGTAAAAGCCCACGATCATGTAGAAGATGGTGGTTTTGCCTGCTCCATTCGGCCCCAGCAACCCTGCCACCGTGCCGTTATGCATTAAAAAATTGACTCCTCTAACCACTTCTTTACGGCCAAAACGTTTATGCAGATCTGAAACCTCCAGTATATGCAGGTTTGGGTTGAGGGCCTGGGTATCCCTATCAATCCCGGTGTCCTCATCGGTCTCGGCTGGGATCTCCAGGGCTACATCTACGTTCCTATCCTCTTCCACTACTGCTAATCCTTTATCGAGCCTGAAACCGTGCCTTCCATGGTAACATCATCGGTATCCAGGTCTACCCGAATCCGGTCAGCCCGGAATTCATCGTTCTTTTTAAACACCACCGGAAACCCCGAAAGATCCAGCAGCTTTTCCGTGCGCCGGTATACCGCATATTCAGAACGGCATACCATCGTATCTTTAAAGAGCCGGACCGATACCTGGAATACCGTTACTTCTGCTTGATCGTCGTATTCAATGAACCGGCCCTTGGCCACAATGTGGTTCTTCTTATCTTCTAAGGTGGCATTGCCTTCTAGCCGGGCTATTTTCAGCTTTCGATCATATCGCAGGCGGTCCGTTTGAAAGAAGATGTCCTTTGCTTCCTCTCTGCCCCAGACCTCCCCTGAACAATCAATGAACTGATTGTCATCTCCGTGTATCTCAATCCGGTTAGCCTTGAGCAGGAGATTATCCGAACGTACTTCCGCGTTTCCCGTAAGCACCGTGAGTTCTTTACCCGAAGCCCTGCTCCCGTTCATTCTATTCGCTTTGAAGGTGAAGATATCCCCGTGGATAGGGGCAAGACGAATAATAAGGAATATCCCTAACCAATACCACACCTGCCTGCTCACTCTTCTTCCTCTTGCTCCTCTTCTTCATCTTCCCAGATATAGGTTCCGTTAATGCCCGAAGCAAACCCCCAGGTTCTATTACGGATATCCGCAGAAAATCCCCAACCAGAGAAATTCGTCCCATCGGAACGCTGCATATCCACCTGCTCTGTTTCTCCACCTGAAAGGAGCCGTTCCTGGTCCTGCCAATCCAAGCCCTTTGTTTCCAAGGTAATATCCTCGGATTCAACCTCAAGCCGGACCCCATCTCGCAGGCGGATATTACCCGAATCAAGCTCTACCGAAGCGGTTCCTGCCTGACCTATTGCGTTTATGTCCTCTCCCTGATGCTCAAACTGTTCAAAAGAGAAATTGGTAAGCTCCATAGTCTGCCGTTTTTCATAACGCTCTGCCGATTCCGCGGTGAACCGAACCAGGGGATTTCCGTTTCGTACCCGGACATATTCCACATCCTTCATCACGATATCCGGCAGATCCCCTTGATCCGATGTGGATTCTCCATAATCAAATGAACAGGACCCCAAAAGCCCAAGGATGATACCGATCCTCAGCATACTCCACCATCCAAAGGAGGCTGAACGTACTTCCTTCATAGGCCCTATCCTTGAACCAAGGTGCTATCCCGAACCGCGGCAATAAAGTCTCGGAATAAAGGGCTTGCCCCCGTAGGTTTCGACTTGAATTCCGGGTGAAACTGAACCCCCACACCCCAGGGGTGATCCGTCCATTCCACTGCCTCTACGAGACTCCTATCCGGGGTAAAGGCGCTGATACGCAAGCCTGATTCGGTCATGGCCTTCCGGTAGGCATTGGAAAATTCATACCGGTGCCGGTGCCGCTCAAAGATGGTCGTCGCTTGGTAGCTTGCAAAAAGATGGGTCCCCGGTTCTATTAAGGATGCACTCTTTCCCAAACGCATGGTTCCTCCGTAGTTTTTCACATCCACTTGTTCATCCAAAAGGCTTATCACCGGATGCTTAGTACTCTGGTTAAATTCCGTAGAATCCGCATCCTCCCAACCGAGTACATTCCGGCCCCAGTCAATGACCATGATCTGCATACCGAGGCAGATGCCCAAGTAGGGGATTTTATTAGTCCGGGCCCAGGCCGCGGCTTTGATCATGCCCTTAGTACCTCGCTGTCCGAAGCCTCCAGGGACCAGCATACCGTGGATGGCCCCCTCTGGAGCAGCCGACCCCAGGATACGTTCCAGGGTGTCTGATTCTTCAAGCCCACCGGCATCGATCTTGACCAGTTCCACCACCACCCCCGTCTCCAGGCCCCCATGGAACAGGGCTTCGTACACCGATTGATAGGCGTCGTGGAGATCCATGTACTTTCCTACAATACCAATCCGAACCGTACCTTGCCGGCTCTTGAACTTTTCCATCATGGTATACCAGGATTCCAGGTTGGCATGACGGCTCTCAACCCCCATTTTCTTCAACACCACCTGATCCAGCTTCTGCTCGAAAAAGACCAAGGGTATCTCATACATCGTGGTATCTACATCATAAGACGTAAACACCGCATCAGGATCCACATTGGTGAAAAGGGCGATCTTCCGGCGGGTCGATTCATCAAGGATGACCGGAGCCCGGCAGATGAGGATGTCCGGCTGGATTCCCTGTTCCTGCATGGCCTTCACCGAATGCTGGGTAGGTTTGGTCTTGAGCTCTCCCCCGGCTACCTCTGGAATCAGGGTAAGATGGACCGAAAGGGCATTGCTCCTGCCCGCTTCATGAATGAGCTGACGGGCAGCTTCCAAGAAAGGGATTGATTCAATGTCCCCGACGGTACCGCCTATCTCCACGATGACCACATCCGTATCCGGATCCTCTTGAGCCGCGGTGAGGATCCGGTTTTTGATTTCATCGGTAATATGGGGAATCACCTGCACACAGCGTCCCAGGTACCGGCCTTCCCGCTCTTTACGGATCACCGCATCGTAGACTTGGCCTGTGGTGATGGAATTGATCTTGGATAAAGCTCCAGAGGTAAACCGGGCATAATTTCCCAGATCCAGGTCCGTTTCCGCACCATCGTCGGTAACATACACCTCTCCGTGCTGATAGGGACTCATGGTCCCTGCATCCACGTTAAGATAGGGGTCGCATTTTACCATGCGGACGTTAAGCCCCCGGCCCTCCAGCAAAGCCCCCAGGGAAGAAGCCGCTACCCCTTTACCCAAACTCGAACAGACTCCCCCAGAGACGAAAATAAGCTTATTCATTTTCTTAGTTATCCATCTTTAGCCGTTCTGTTTCAAGTAGGGGCTTCTCGAGGTGGAGGGGATACTATCTTCAACCTTCAGAAAAGGGATTGTAAAACCGGTTGCCATCCCGGAAGGTAACCCATATCCCCAGGGCAAAGAGGATCCCTGAGCAGATGAGCACCCAGAGATCCGCCGGGGTAAATGGACGGGCTGCATACCAGGTACGGCGCTTATACTTCCCAAAGCTCCGCAGTTCCATGGCCCGGCTCACCACATCAATACGATCCAAGGAAGTGAACACCAGGGGGAGCAGGATAGCCCCGGCCCCTTTGAGGCGCTTTACCCAGGAGACCTTCCGGGAAAGCTCAATACCCCGGGCTTGCTGGGCTTGGGAGATGTTTTCGTAATCCCGCTGGACATCTGGGATATAACGCAAGGCCAGGCTCACCGCATAGGCAATGGAGTAGTTCACCCCAATACGGTTCAGGGAAGCGGCGAATTCGCTGGGGTCTGTGGTAACGATCAAGAGAATCGCCGGAGGAAGGATCATGGCGTATTTCAAGAGGACATTACATTCATAAAAGAGCTGTTCTTGGGTAAGGGTGAACCGGCCAAAACCTTCCCAGATAAGATGCCGGGAACCGTAAATAGCGACCCCTTGTTCAGGGGCAAAGAGGTAAATCCCCAGAAGATTACACCCCATAAAGAACAGGAGCATGGTGAAAATAAACGAGACTTCCCGGATTTTGGTTCGGGACAGGATGAATAAAAGGATCCCCCCGATGGTCATGAGCACCATGATTCGGGTATCGTAACCAGCCATAGATAAAATCGACCAGAGGAGAAAGACCACGAGCTTGGTCGAACCTGAAAGTCTATGGATGGGAGATGTTCTTGGTATATAGGCAAGCATGAAACGGCTCATGCCGGGGCAGCCTCCCGCTGTACTCGTTCATAATCAATAAAATGCCGAACAAAGCGCAGGGGATCCCCCATGCCCGCCCGGAGGGCCAGATCATAGAGGGAGGTCCGCTTAAGGCTTGCCGCTTTTATCAGCCGCGGGTCCGTGAGGATAGCCGCAGGAGCGTCATCTGCCAAGAGCTTCCCCTCGGAAAGGACCAAAGCCCGCTGGGTATATTCCAGCATCAAGTGCATATCGTGGGTGATAAAGAGGAAGCTCATACCCTGTTCGCGGTTGAGTTTCCGCAAGAACTCCATGATATCTCCATAGTGACGAAAATCCTGGCCTGCAGTAGGTTCATCCAGGATGATCAGGGAAGGCCCCAACACCAGGATAGCCGCGATGGTAAGCCGCTTCTTTTGACCGTAACTCAAGGCACTGACCGGCCACTTCCGGAACGGGTAAAGCCCGCAAATGCCGAGGGTTTCCATGACCCGGTCATGGATTTCCTTTTCCCCTATGCCTCGGGTCCGTAGTCCTAGGGCTACTTCATCAAAAATCAAGGGAAAGGAGATCATCTGATTGGGGTTCTGCATGACATACCCGATCCGCTGGGCTCGTTCCTTGATGGAATAACCTGCTAGATCCTGACCCTCAAACCAGATTGACCCTGAAACCGGCTGATTAAACCCGCAAATGAGCTTAGCCAGGGTAGATTTTCCTGCTCCGTTTTTTCCTACCAAGCTTATCCAGGCCCCTGTGGCTATGGTAAAGGATATGCCTTCCAGCACCGGCTGTTTGTCTAAGTCATGGGGATAGTAAAAATCCACGTCCTTAACCATAAGCAGAGGAGGACCGGATTTCTCCGGGGGATGGTCCTCCATACCCTGGTCCCATGCGGTAAGCCGCAGCGGATCAAAGGCAACCGCTGCCACGGTTTCAGGCTGCATCTCCCCGGTGATCTCCGTACCCGCGTACCGTAGGGCGCTCAGGTAGAGGGGTTCCCGGATACCGGTTTTTCGCAGTATATCCGCTGCGAAAAGGGCTCCCGGTGGGAGATCCGCTTTAATCCGGCCCTGTTCCATGACCACAATCCGATCCACCGGACGGTGGAGCACATCTTCCAGGCGATGCTCCACGATGATAATGGTTTTTCCCGTTTCCCGGTGCAAGCGGTCGATGAGTTCAATGGTCTCCTGGCCGGTAGCAGGATCCAAATTGGCCAAGGGTTCATCAAACAAGAGGATTTCCACGGGATCCATCAGAACCCCGGCGAGGGAAACCCGCTGTTTCTGCCCCCCGGAAAGGTGCTGAGGAGCCTTGGCAAGGTGTTCTTCCAGATGCACGATCCTGGCGACTTCCTCTACCCTACGGTGCATTTCTTCCGTAGAAATGCAGTCATTCTCCGCCACAAAGGCGATATCTTCCCCAACCCGGAGTCCTACAAACTGACCGTCTGTATCTTGCAGCACGGTCCCTACTTTCTTGGATATAGCAAAAATGCCCATACCCCGGACATCCTCCCCCATGAGGGACAGGACCCCCTGGATCTGCCCCTTAAAAGCATGGGGGATAAGGCCGTTTATACAGTGGGCCAAGGTAGATTTTCCTGAACCCGAAGGCCCGGCAATGAGTATCTTTTCCCCCGGGGAGATCGATAAACAGATATGGGATAAGGTCGGCGCTGCTTGGGCCTTATAGGTAAAGGTAAAATCCTCGAAACGGATCGCGGCCTTGCTCATAGGGGGATCCTCTATTCCGCCTTGAGGCTCCCTACTTGTACCTTGGTACGGGTATAACCAAACGCGAGGATCGTACCGAGTACGAGGACCACCGCGCTGTTGAGTCCTCCCGCCACAAGACCCTGAAGATACACCTTATCCGCTGGTTCCTGATAAATGAAGATGTCCAGGGTAGGGGCGATGGCAACCCAGGCAATACTATTGGAAAGGATCTGCACGATATTAAAGATGATACCCTTGGTAAGGCTGAATCCTCCCTCCTCAATTTTATAGACTTTCACGAACAACCCGATTAAGAGGCCGTAGACCGCATCTGCGATAACCCAGCTCCACCAGACCCCTCCCCAGGTAAGGTCTGTCAAAGTATGGCCGATAAAGCCGATAAGGAAGCCCGCTAGGGGGCCAAAGATCGCCGCAAAGACCGTTAAAATGGCAGAAGCCACGTTCAGGTTGGTGTTGGGTACTCCTGAAGGAATCGCCACAAACCGCATGAGTACGAACACCAAGGCTGCGCCAATCCCGATAGCCACCACGGTTCTTACGGGGATACGCTTTCTTTCCATAATCCAAACTCCTTTAATCATAGTATTCCTAAGAGATTTGCTCATAGCAAACCCACTTACTATAGACCAATCAAAAATAAAAGGCAATAACGCAGTACACAGAAGCAAAGAAGGGCGTTTAGAAAAAAACGAACTGGATGAGGGCCCTTGTAGGGACCGGACAGGGGTGCGCCTGCCTTGTCCTTCATTTAACTACGGTATATTGGACTTGTTCGATAACCCGGTTGCTTATCGCGGACTTTAGTCCGACACAAGTCTTGCAAAATGCTCGGCCTTTTGCTGTTTTTTATCGGAATTTGTTCAAAAACTTCAGTTTTTGAACAACTCTATTGTACTAAACCCCAATGGGTTGATCGGTGATCTTTACCGCCTGCAATTTGTAAGGTAGTACTATCCTCGAGATAAGGCGATACCGACGTTATGAGAGAAACTGGCATTGGAAGGCGGTATCGTGACCATAGACGTGATGGGAGCCGACCAGGTGGTGAGCAAGAAGGCAGATTATCTGTTTTCATTATAAGAGAACCAGAAAACGCGGTATAA
>JAIRLU010000205.1 GCA_031259215.1 Treponema sp.
CCGGGGCATTATACGAGTCTGAGGGCCAAGGGGTACCTGACGCGGGATTCCCGGATGGTGGAACGGAAGAAATATGGTCAAGCTGGGGCCCGTAGGCGTTTCCAGTTCTCCAAGCGTTAGGAGCTGGAGGGACGTGCTTTTAGGTGGGCCATTTTTAAAAAACGAGTGCCCATGAAAGGGTCTCTCTTTTTTGGGGGTCAAGAATGGACGTGTTCGATAACCCGGTTGGTTATCGAACACGTCGTGCAAAATGCTCCGCATGTTGCTGTTTTTTATCGGAATTTGTTCAAAAACTGAAGTTTTTGAACAACTCTAATAGCTGAAGGGTCGGGTAAGATCCAGGGGTAGGGGATCAGTTTAAGAGCAGTTCGTCACTGGTCAGTTCCTGCTGCTTAATATCCCGGAAACGCTGGACAATCCCGGCGGCACTGAGTTGGGCTTTTTCGGCTGCCCCAATATCCAAGATGATCTTCCCCTGGTCCATCATGAGCAGCCGGTTCCCGTATTCCAAGGCATGGCTCATGTTGTGGGTGATCATCATCACCGTCAAATGATACTCTTGGGCAAACCGGAGGGTCAGGTTCATGATCAGCTCTGCATTGCGGGGATCCAAGGCTGCGGTATGCTCGTCCAGGAGCAACAGGCTTGGACGGGACATTACCGTCATAAGGAGGGTAAGCGCTTGACGCTGGCCTCCGGAAAAAAGCTCCACATTGTCGTGTAAGCGGTTTTCCAATCCCATGCCCAAGACCCGAAGCTGCTCCCGGAAGGTCTCCCGCATTGCTTTCGTGAGGCTGATTCGTAGTCCCTTATAGCCTTTTTTATGGTAGAGCATCATATTGTCCGCGAGACTCATCTTACCGGCGGTTCCCAGCAGAGGATTCTGAAATATCCTGCCGATATATCGGGCCCGCAGGTATTCCGCTTCCCGAGTGATCTCCCGTTCCTGGTTCCGGCCTTCTTCATAGATGAAGATCCGGCCTAAACTGGGCATACAGGAACCGGCGATCACGTTGTACAGGGTGGTCTTCCCCGCTCCATTGGAGCCAATCAGGGTGATAAAATCCCCCTGGGCTACGGTGAGGTTGAGGTGGTTCAAGGCGATATGTTCATCTAGGGTTCCCAGACCGAACACCATATCCAGGTTTTCTAAGCGGATCATGGGCGACTCCGTTTAACCCGAGGCCTACTCCGGAATCCGGTCTTGGAAACGATGATACAGAGGATGATGAGGATCCCCGTGATGAGCTTTAGGTCATTAGCGGTCATGTGCAAGTAATAGCCATAATTCCGGGCCAGGTACATGAGGGCTCGATAGAGGATAGATCCCAACATAACCCGAAGGGTCAAGGAACTGATCTTGTTGGAACGGATGAGAAATTCCCCGATCATGAGGGAGGCGAGTCCTGAAACGATCATGCCGCTCCCCAGGTTCACATCGGCAAAGCCCTGGTACATCGCGGTAAAGGCCCCGGATACCCCCACCATGCCATTGGCAAGACAGATTCCGCTCATCTTAATCATATCCGGGTTCATTCCTTGGGAGATGATAAGCTGGGGATTGGCCCCAAGGGCGCCCATCGACAAGCCGTAATCCGTATGAAAAAAGAGATCCAAGATGATCTTACTGCCCAGCACCACCAAGGCGCAGTAGATCACAATCGCCCCTTGGGGGGACATAAAACTTCCCGCCCACTCGCTTATCCCGGTAAAGAGGGTAGGCACCCGCAGGAGGGAAAGATTCGCCCGGTTAGCCATGATCCGCAAGTTTATTGAATAGAGCATGGTCATGGTGAGGATTCCTGAGAGGAGGTCCGGGATTTTAAGCCGGGTATGAATGAGGGAGGTAAGGAGCCCTGCTGCCGCGCCTCCGACAAATGCCAGGGCCAAGGCCAGCACCGGCGGGGCGCCTTTCACCAACAACACCGCCATGATAGCCGCTCCCAGGGGAAAGGAACCATCCACCGTCATGTCCGCAAAGTTTAATACCCTAAAGGTAATAAACACCCCCCAAACCATGATACTGTAAATGAGTCCTTCGATCAGAATACCTTCGATCACCACATACCCTCAATCATAAAACACCATCCCTTACTTGGATCTCAGGGTTCCCTGCTCAAAAATATAATTCGCCACCGAAAGATACTGGTCCGGGATGGTAATCCCGCAGTTGTTTGCCTGGTCCAAATCAAAGAGCAGGTCTGATTCAGATGGATCCGTGAGGAATTTCACGGGAATAGCCTCGGGCTTCTTTCCTGAAAGAATATCCGCTACGATGTTCCCCGTGGCCAGCCCTGCTTTATAGTAATTGAATCCCGAAGCTATCATACAGCCTCCGGATAAGGCGCCGGTTACATCTCCTGAAAAGATGGGCTTCTTTGCCCGGTTAAATACCTGCACCAAAGCGGGCAAGGCAGAGTACACCGTATTATCCGTGGTGAGATAAATACCGTCCACTCGGTTCACAATGGCTTCTGCTGCCTGGCGCAGTTCCGCAGAAGTAGTGATAGCCTGGGTAACCAGGTCGATCCCCTGAGCCTTACAGGCTTCTTCAACCAGGGTGAGAGCAGAAATCGAGTTGGCCTCAGAACTGGTGTAAATATACCCCAAGGCGGCGATACCGGCGATCTCCTTGAAAAGGGCGATATGCTCTCCGGTGGGTATCGCATCAGAAAGCCCGGTAACGTTTCCTGAACCATTGGCTAGGGATGAAACTAAGTTCGCCCCTACCGGGTCAGTTACCGCGGAGAATACCACGGGGATATCCTTGAAGGTATTGGCCAAGGCTACTGCAATGGGGGTACCGATCCCTACCGCCACATCCACCTGATCCGCTTTGAATTTGGTGGCGATCTGAGAGGCGGTGTTCATATCTCCATTGGCGTTCTGTAAATCAATGACCGCATTGACTCCCCGGGCCTTGAGACTGTCCTGGATTCCCCGTTCACAGGCATCCAAGGCTTCATGCTGGACGACCTTGGCAATACCAAGGCGGATCGGGGATTTTTCCGCTGAAGGCTGCTCTCTGCCTCCAGCGGACATACACAGCATCGCCGTGATACCCAATCCGATAACCGTAAACATCTTGTTCATCATTGTAACTCCTTATCCATAATGGTCAACGGTGTATATACTATATGAGAATCTATACTCCTTTCAAGGGGTGATATGTAAAAAAATGCAGTTTTTACCGGTATCAGTGTATAAATATGCTTGCCATAGGCAGGGTCTTGAGTACCGAATAAAGCCATAGGAAAGGTTAGGCAGCACTCCGGCCTATTCCCCGGTGGAAGGGATGGATAGCCGGCTTTATCAGGCTAAAAGGGCACAAACCCCACCGCGAGAGGGAAGGTTGTGCCGGTGGTGGAAACCAGGTTCAGCCATTTTGAACCTGGGGAAGAGGAAATGCAGCCGGAAACCGGGGAAGGGCCGGAAGCTGGCGGTTTACCGGCGCCGTAAAATCGGCACAGGGTAAAACGAACACGTCCTGATGCACGGTTCATTCCTGTACAGTTGGACGAAGGGGACCTTATGGAGCTACGATTTAAAAATGGTAAAAAGAATAAATTTTGTATAAACGTATTGACTTATCAAAAAAATACCTTATATTGAATTATAGCAGAATAAAAATGAAAAATAGTACAAATGTTATAATTTAAAATAGTGAGGCTAACGTGGTAATTGATATAGAAAGTTATCAAAAAACTATATATGTAATCAATTTGGCAAAATTATTGCATTTTGGTGAAAAAGATATTAAGGATGGGAATTTAATATCCCATGAAGATGCAAAGCACCTATTTGAGAAAATATTAAATCAGAAAAAATGATGCAAAAAATACAATGGACCAAAGATGGGATTAACTCATTATATAAAATACTTGAGCATTATAAAAGTATCGCTGGAGAAAATAGTGCACAGCAAATATATAAAAAAATAATGAGGGAAATCGATTTGCTGGAAATGGAAGAAGTAATGACAAAACAAATTCAAGAATTACATGATATTAGAATCTATGATGTATATGAATTGTCGATTCAACCGTGGAAAGTATATTGTAAAATACAAGAAAGTAATAAAAAAGTATTTATATTATTTGTATTAGACAGCAGAAAAAAATTGGAAGAAATATTAATATCCAAAGTAATAGATAGTAACGTATAAACAGCGATCCTACGCCTTGCATAAGGATACTAGAGTTGTTCGGAAACCTCAGTTTCCGATTAAAAAACGATAAAAAATGTGGATTTTATTAAGAAATCCACATTTTTTGGAGACTTGTTCGAGAACCAACCGGGTTATCGAACAAGTCCACTGTAGAAAATTCAAGAACGGCGATTTTTGAGGATTTAAATCCTTGTATGTTTTAAGAAGGTAAAAAAATCTTTTTCAAAAATCGAGGCTTATGCTACCGGCTCAACAGGTCGTGGATAGACCCCCTTTGCAAGGCTTCCGCCGCCTTGACGGAAGGCTCGCAGGAGGATTTTACACCGGTCTCCGCACGTAGCTCCATTCCCAGGCAAAATCTCCGCCCCATTTTGGCTGCTCTGTTTCTGCAGGATTTCTAGCAGGAGGTCTTTGCTCGTTCCCTTAGAAAAAAGTGATGCCCTGGGGTGTATCTTAAATTTATATTTGCCAATCACCAGGACTGTGATAGACTCATAGTATCATGGAAGCATTGACATACACCCTTACCTTCAAGGTTGAAGGGGCTCAGGATCTAACGGTTCCTGTCGTATCTGGAGAATCCCTTTTGGACGGAGCAAAAAAGGCGAACCTGCCCATTGACGCTCCCTGTTCAGGGAATGGCACCTGCGGAAAATGCAAGGTAAAACTGCTTACCGGAGAGGTTGAAAGCAAGGAAACCCGGCATATCACCCCTGAAGAGTACCGTATCGGGTATCGTTTGGCCTGTTCAAGTACAATTAACTCGGATATCACGGTTTTTGTACCGGCCAGTGTCTTGGCATATCAAAGCCACATGAAAGTGACGGATCTGAGTACCAGCCGAGAGCAAGGTATCTTTGCTGCATGGCAAGAGGAACTGCGGAACATGGGCTTCTTGGGAGACCACGGGCTTACCCTCGTAACGGTTCAACTTCAAGTGCCGGCCTTGGATGACCCTATGGCAGATCGGGAACGGCTGCTGTGGGCTCTGGCGGAACAGATCGGTACCGTTGAATCGATCCGCTTCAGCCTTCATGCCTTACGCAGGCTGCCGCAACTCCTGCGGAGCGCGGATTTTTCTTGTACCGGTGTCCTTCGGCAGGAACCTGACCAAACATACACCCTGCTGGATCTGTTCCCTGGGAACGAAAGGGAAAATGACTCCCCGGTGCTGATAGGGCTTGCCATAGATATTGGCACTACCTCGGTATCTAGCCTGCTGGTAAATCTCACGACCGGAGACGCCCTGGCAGTGGGATCTGCCGGTAATGGCCAGATCCGCTACGGTGCAGACGTGATCAGCCGTATCATTGAGAGTACCCGGCCTGGAGGGCTTGAACGGCTGCATAAAGCGGTAACTGATGCCTGTATAGAGCCCTTGATCAAGCAGATCTGTCATACTGCAGGACTTCCTCCAGAACGTATTTACCGGGTGGTGGTGGCGGCCAATACCACCATGACCCACTTGTTTTTGGGAGTTCCCGCAGAGCATTTGCGGCTGGAACCCTATGTACCGGCTTTTTTTGCCACCGGAACCTTGCGGGGAGCGGACCTGGGCTTAGGGGTGCATCCTGATGCAGAAGTGGAGATTGCCCCCAGTATCGGGAGTTATGTAGGTGGGGATATTACCGCGGGGGCCTTTTCCTCGATGATTTTTAAGAAAGAATCCCTGTCCCTGCTCATTGACCTGGGAACCAACGGAGAACTGGTCTTTGGAAACGGGGAATTCCTCATGGCCTGCGCGTGTTCGGCAGGACCTGCCTTTGAAGGAGGAGACATCAGTTGCGGTATGCGGGCAACCGACGGGGCCATCGAAGCCTGCAGCATTGACCAGAACAGCATGGAGCCGACCCTGAAGATCATCGGTTCTGCAGGGCAAAAGCCCCTGGGACTCTGCGGTTCCGGGCTTATTGATACCATTGGGGAGCTTTTTCGCTGTGGTATTATTAATGCCAAAGGGCGCATCGTCCCAGAAGGGAAACGGACCTTCCGGGACGAATGGGGCATCGGTAGCTATATCTTGGTATTTGCAGACCAGAGCGAAAGCGGCCGGGACATTGTATTGACTGAAACAGACATAGACAACTTCATCCGCGCCAAGGGGGCGATTTTCTCCGCCATCAGGACCATGCTCACCATGTTGGACTTTACCATGGATGCTATTGAAGAGGTCTATGTTTCAGGGGGTATCGGCAGCGGTATCAATGTGAAAAATGCCATCCGCATCGGTATGTTCCCCAATCTTCCCCTCGAACAGTACCACTATATTGGTAATAGTTCGCTTTCCGGAGCCTACGGGATGCTGACGTCCCGCAAAGCCACTGAAAAAGTGCTGGAAATAGGCCGGGGGATGACCTATCTGGAACTCTCCTCCCATCCTTCTTATATGGATGAATTCGTAGCTGCCTGTTTCATCCCCCATACCGATGGAGCTTTGTTTAACCTTGATGAATAAGCCTATGCAGCCTACGACCACTGCCCAAAGGGTTTCGCCGTACTTCCAGGAAAAAACAGGAAGGAACCAGAAAGAAGATGTCCCCTTTTTCCATTACCTGGGGATCTATAAAACCCTTGATCCTGCTGCCATCGCCCGGCGCTGCGCCTTGTCCTTTGATCCAGCGGCTTCGGCCTTTGCCTTGCGCTTTATGGGCACGGACTATAGGGTAGCCTTTCCTGATTTTGCATTACAGGATCCTCAAGGAAAGCCGGCGTCTAATAAGGCGGAGCAGATCCTGCTCTTACATTACCTGTGCGAAGGAACCTACGTGGAGCCTCAAGGGAAACAGTGTTCTTATCAGGAGATTCCCTGGGGAGAGGTGTATTACCAAAACTTCAAGGGGCGGTGTATCACCCGTTTGGCCTATACCTTTGGAAAGGATCTGCCGGGTTTTAGGCGCGTCATGGAGGAAACCCCGGCTTTACATGCAGAACCTTTAGCTCAGGGAGATGCAGGGTACCGGTTTGAATTCATCACCGGCCTGTACATGAGCTTTTTAGTCTGGGCCGAGGATGAGGAGTTCCCCCCTTCGGCCCAGATATTGTTTGATGATAATGTGGCTTTTGCTTTTACCGCCGAGGACATCGCCTATGCAGGGGAGGTGATCATCAAACGGCTTAAGGGGATCCGGGAAAAGCTCTCCGCTGCACCGGGGAAACCTGCGTAAGCTGAGGTCTAGGGGTCCCTACCCATGAAGCACGTGTGGGGACCGGGGTCCCCGCTTCATCTCCCAAACGCTTCCTGTAGAGACCGCATCCCACTCCTTATGCAACACAGAGCCGGGTATCCTCAAAGGGCATAGAGGGGTAGCTATTGGACTTGTTCGATAACCCGGTTGGTTATCGAACAAGTCTTGCAAAATGCTCTACATTTTGCTGTTTTTTATCGGAATTTGTTCAAAAACTGAAGTTTTTGAACAACTCTATTCTATGTCCCTATTCGATCCCCTCGGTGTAAGAGCATAAGGTCCGCCAGAACCAAGGCGGTCATGGCCTCTACTACGGGGACAACTCGGGGAACCATGCACACATCATGACGGCCCTGGATGATAAGCTCCCGGACCAGGCCGCGGCGATCCAGCGTCTTTTGGGGTTTAGTGATAGAAGGAACCGGTTTGAAAGCCACTCGGAATTCCAAAGGCATCCCTGTGGATATGCCTCCGAGCATCCCGCCGGCCTGGTTACTTTGATACCGTACACCGGGCACTTCCCGCGGAAGCCCCTGGAGGCTTGCGGGGATGGGCTGGTCGTTCTGGGTTGAACCTCGACCCGCTGCTGCCGCAAAGCCTGCGCCGAATTCAATCCCCTTGGCCGCGCCTAAGGAGAGCATCGCCCCTGCAAGCCGGGCATCAAGCTTTCCAAAGACCGGTTCTCCCAGTCCAGGAGGCAGGCCGTGGACCATACAAGAAACCGTACCCCCTGCGCTATCCCCGGCAGAGCGGATCTGCTCAATCACCCCGAGTACCTGGGCGGCGGTTTCCCGGTGGGGAATCCGGAGGGGATTTTTTTCCCTTTCCTCCAGATCAAACCCAAGCTCTTCAGGATCAGGAACCGGTATCCCCGCAACCGAGGAGGTCCACGCCTGAATCGTGATGCCGTATTCCCCCAAGAAAGCCTTAGCCACTGCTCCTGCCGCAACCCGCCCCAGGGTTTCCCGGCCCGAACTCCGTCCCCCTCCTCGGGGATCCCGAAAACCATACTTGGCTTCCCAGGTCCAATCCGCATGACCTGGCCGGTAGACATCCTTGAGGGCATCGTAATCCCCGGAACGCTGGTTGGTATTCCGAACCATGATGGCAATAGGGGTCCCCAAGGTCTTACCCTCAAATACGCCGGAGAGAAGTTCTGGGGTATCTGCCTCAATCCGGGTGGTAGCAGGGCCGCCGCCCCCGGGACGGCGCCGCTGTAATTCCTGGCTGATCTCGTCGATACCCAGGGGAATACCTGCAGGACAGCCCTCTACCACACAGCCCAAAGCAGGACCGTGGGATTCCCCAAAGGTGGTAACCGTAAAGATGGTTCCAAAATGATTTCCTCCCATGATTAGTCCTTAAAGGCTTCCATTTCTGCCAGGGTCGGAGGATTCGCCCCATACCGGGTACAAACCAAGGACGCGGCTTTATTGGCAAAACCCAGGGCTTCGGAGAGTTCTTCTCTGGTCAAGGAGGCCACCTGGGAAGGGGACAGGTGGCCGTGGAGTTCAAGCCACCCGATGAAAGCTCCGTGAAAGGTATCCCCTGCCCCGATGGTATCTACTACCGTAACCGGGATACCTGGTACCTGTACCTGGAGGACTTCGTCCCTTTCCCTGCGGAGCAGAGCCAAGGCCCCGGCAGAACCCTGGGTCAGCACCACTAAACAGACACCCAGGCTCAAGACCCTTTCTATGGCGGCTTCTCGGTCTCTATCCGGGTAAATATACGTCAGATCCTCCGCAGAAATCTTCAGAATGTTCACCGCCCTAAGCCATGTTTCAAAACGGTTTATATAGGCGTCCCGATCATGGATCATAAAGGGCCGGATATTGGGATCCAGGGAGATAAGCAGCTGCTTTCTGCCTTGCTTAGGGGTATGTTCCCGGAAGATCAGAGACTCAATGGCCGAAGCTACCGGTTCCATGGTCATGGCAATGGAACCGAACAGTATACACCGAGTCTCTTCAGGCAGGCATCCGGGAATATCCCTTGGCCTTAAGGAACGATCCGCTGTCCCTTCGGTATAAAAGACGTACTGAGGTTCCCTGCCTGCTTCGATGTGTACAAAGGCCAAGGTGGAAGGCTCCCCAGACCGGATAATGAAATCGGTCCTCACCTGGTTTTGTATGAGCCTCGTCATCAAACGTTCCCCAAAGAAATCCTGGGAAAGCCGTCCCAAGAACTGCACCGGTACACCGAGTCGCCCTAGAGCCAAGGCAGTATTATAGGGACTCCCCCCAGGATAGGGAAGAAACCCGGTCTCTGTATCCGGGCTTTTCCCAACAGGCACTTTTATGGGAACCATATCGATCAGAGCTTCACCGCAACATACAATCATCAACTACCTCCATAACAGGATAAGGCCCTAGAAAACTTCCAGGGTTTCACCCTTTTGCAAAGAGACCGCTCCAGGAGACTTAGCAATAAATCCCCACCTCTATAGGGCTGTATCACTAGAGTTGTTCAGAAACCTCAGTTTCTGAACAACTTCCGCTTAAAAAACAGCAACATGCGGAGCATTTTGCAAGACTTGTTCGATAACCAACCGGGTTATTGAACAAGTTCAATAATTCACCCACGGATGCCGTGGATATTCAAGCCGGTAAAGTGAATGAGGTTACGATAGCGGTTCCGGCGCGGGCTTCCCCAAACCCCAGGGAGCCTTCCGGAGCCGTGCTGTTGGGACGGTCCCTATGGACGGAGGATCCGGGTGAGAATCCTATCAGGCAGTTTTTGAAGCGGTTCATGCGGTGGAGGGAGCGGGAAATCCCCATCGGGCCCGAATGTGGCGCATTGCGGGGTACTGGGACATTGATATTGACGTTGAGGTGGATCCGAGACTCACGGTCCAGGAAGCCCATAGGATCGCCTCTCAGGTTGAAAAGGCCATCAAGGAATGGGTGGAACGGGTATTAGTGGTTCATGTGGAGCCTCTTGGGGACAGTTAAAGAAGATACCCCTGAAGCGGGTTTCGGGAACAGGAATTATAGGGCTTTAGAAGAAAAAGAAGAACTCTCCCCGGGGCGATACAGCCGTCCCGGGGAGAGCCGGTTTTTAGAGCAGGGCCTGTACTTTTTCTTTTAAGTCGCTGGTCCAGTTTGCCTCGCTGGTTTTTTTATAGCTCTCCACTGCTGCAGCAGGAACATATATAGCCGAAAGGAGTTTCACGTTTTTGAATATATTCGTTCCTTCCAAGGCTGGGGGCGTAGAGCCTAAGGTAATGGATTGCAGTTCCGTACAGCCATAGAAGGCATAATCCCCTAAGGATACCAGTTTAGGCATAGCTACCGACGTAAGGGCCGTACACTTATAGAAGACCCCTCCTGAAGTATTCTTGCTGGTTTCAATACTTTGGATTTCCGGCATATACACTGCGGTAAGCCTGGGTAAATTACTAAAGGCTCCATGGATTATCTTGTGTACTTTGGGCATGTTTACCGAGGAGAGGGCAGTACAACCTGAGAAGGCGTTGACTTCCACCAGGGTAACCGAATCCGGTAGAGTAAGGGAAACCAGGTATGCTTTGGAGGGAACTATATCGGTGGTAACATTCAAAAGTTTTTCACCGGTACAGCCCCTGAGGTCCAGGGACACATAGCGGCTGAAGGCCTCATAAAGGGTTCTAAGGGTATCTCCTTTTTCAGTTTTCTTTGAAAGATCAATCCCTTTCACTGCAATCCGGTAGGGGGTATCGTGCGTATTTTCCGGTAAGCCGGCTAAATAGGCCTTGACTGCGGCGGCGCCGGTAAGTTCTGCCAAGGCCGGTGGTTCCTCTGGGGGAGGAACCGGTATATCCGGTTCTTCCGACGTATTCGGCTGGGCAGGGGTGGCTGGCTCTTCCGACACATGAGGCTCTTCCGGCTCCTCCGATGTATTCGGTTGGACAGGGGTGTCCGGCTCATCCGGCGTGTCCGGCTGATCTGGTTCTGCCCTATCCCCATTCCCATCCTCGTCTTGGTTTGGCTTGGCTGTCTTGGGAGATTCCTCGGTCTCCGCCTGGGGAACCGGATCATTGGGTTGTTCGCATCCGACAAATAACAGGGAACCTGCCATGAGTAGGACCAGCAGACCCAAGGCATACACCGCCACAGAACGTATCCTTGATCTGGGATACTTCTGTGGACTTTTTATCTTGAACATATATACCTCCGTAGTTCAAAATGTACTACTGATAAAAAGGCATAGGATCCTGCCCTTGCATTAAGGGGAACTCCCCAATTTTTTTATTTTTAAAAAAATTGAGAACTTTATATTTAAAGAAGGAAGTTGAGGCAGCCAAGTTCCCGGTTCCGCATTCGGGCGTACCGGTGAAGGGACTGGACCGAACTTCCCGTTCGTTGAAAGTAAAAGTTCGCTGACTTTTGTATCTTTGATTGGACTTGTGAGATAACCTGGTTGGCTATCTCACAAGTCTTGCAAAATGCTCCGCATTTTGCTGTTTTTTATCGGAATTTGTTCAAAAACTGAAGTTTTTGAACAACTCTATTTGAAAAAGGATATTGCACAAAATTTTGGTATTTGCTAGAGTACTTTCATATTCATAACAGGGAGAGCCGGACATACAAACAAGAACCCCGCCCTAGTCCTGTGGTGGAGTGTTGCGGAGCAAAACTCCAATGTGGTAACGGACAGGTCATCCCTTATGACAACTAAGGCATTCGTGAGCACAAATGGGGCATTCGTTACAACAAATAAGTCATCCGTTAAAACAAACAGAGCATTCGTGAGCACAAACGGACCATCCGTTAGAACAAATAAATCATTCGTCAGCACAAATACGTTATTCGCTACCCCGGACAGACGGAAGGCCGGAAAAAAGGGATGGAGCGAGCAAGGAGCGAGTTATGGCTAAGAGCAGTGATTGGATGCCGGGTCCCCGGATGGACATCCTGGCTATGGGCAGGAACTGAATATCCTATATGACCGCGGGACTGCGGACCGCCTGGGGAGTGCCGGACGCGGAGTGGACGGGACTGGGCGCCCTCTTCGCCGCAGCGGAGGTCCTCTTTCAAAAGGCCCAGGACGAGGCGGAGCGCACCCATGTGATCACCGTGGAGTGCCAGGGGGCTTTCAAGGCCCTGACCGCGAAGATGCGCTTCTTCCGGGACCGGTATTTCAAGATGCCGCCCCTCACCGAGGGGGACTGGGCGGCCCTGGGCTTCCGGGCCAAGGACCCCCACCCCACGCCCGCGCCGGCCCCTGACGGAGTGCCTGCGGTCTCCTTGAGCTACCCCGGCGGCCCCCATACTCTGACCGCGCACCTGGGGCCGATGGCGGGAACCCGGGAGCTTGCGCCCGAAAGCGACTACGGTTACGCGGTCTACTTGGGGATCATGCCCTCAGGCGGAGCCACGCTGGAACAGGCCGCGTCGGATAAGCATTACCTGATGAAGCCCCCCGCAGAGGGCAAGGGCCTCCTGCACTACCGCTTTACCCGGCGGCGGAAGGAGAAGCTCCTGTTCGACGCGGAGGACGCGGGCATGACGGTCTACGTCTGCTGCCGGTATGAGAACCGGAAGGGCGAGGCGGGGCAATGGGGGCCGGTGGCTTCCGCGGTCATTCCCTGAGGAAAGCGGCATACCACGGCCTTGGAATACACGAAACAAGCGGTGGCCTAAAACGTTTTCCTGAACGATTCGGAGTTGGCGGATAAAGCTTTCCATAGGAGCATATATCTACTGAGCGTTGATATCGCTAACTTTCCGGGCAGCACCACCGTCACGTACGACAGAGGGCAGGTGGGGCAGATAACAGTACAGGACGGCGTATAGTCAAGCTGGAAGTGCAGGCAGCGGACCAAGACTTCGTCCCGATGAAATCGAGATAATCCTAACGGTCCAGTAAACCCTGGGGCGCCCAGCGTGGAAAACGCCCC